>JALYTG010000047.1 GCA_030854405.1 Chloroflexota bacterium
ATCACGTCCTCCTGCGCGGTGACCCAGCCGGGCGAGCCCGCCAGCATTGCGTTCTCAGCACCCTCGACGCCGTACTGGCCCTTGCCATCCACGTTGACGTAGCCGATCACCTGGGCGGCGATGGTGGTGCCGTCGGCGACGCCGCTCACCGGGTAGACGCGCTGCGTCTCCGGCAGCATCCCGACGCCACGCAGGTTGAGCGTGCGAACCGTCTCGGCCGTCTTGAGGCTGACGCGGCGCTTCAGCCAGACCCATGGCCGGTCGCTCACGAGTCGCGCTCGCAGGTCCGCGACCGGCATCTCGAGCACCTGGGCCAGAAGCGCCGCGGCCAGGCCAGAGTCCTTGATGGCCGGCGGTGTGGCGAAGACAGACTGCAGCTCCACGGAGGTCGCCAGCAGCTCGCCGCGCGCGTCCCGGATCTCGCCACGCTTCGCGGGGATCTCCTGGTTCTGGGCCAGCTGGTCGAGGGCCATGCTGACGAGTCGGTCGCGCTCGAAGACGTGCCACCACACGAGGCGCGTGGAGATCCCGCCAGCGACGACGGTCATCACCAGCAGGAGGACCAGGGCGCGGGCACGGCTATCGGTCCTGGCGAGCATGGCTCTCCGTTCGCTGCCCAGTCGGGCGACGGCTAATCGTTAGTGCGTTGAATCGATGGATCTCGGGGCAAAGCGGATCGCGTCAGGCGCAAGCGGCGCCAGCCGCAGCTCCTTCCGGGCGCGATCCTCGATCTGAGATGGGGAGCGCGCACGGCCGATATCCCAGATCAGCTGCTGCTGCTGGGCGCGCGCCTGTGCGAGCGTCGCCTGCAGGTTGTCGATCTGGTAGCCGATCGCGGCCACGTGGCTCGACTGGCTCAGGTAGAAGAGCGCCACCGCCGCCGCCATTGCGATCGCCAGCAGGAAACTGGAGACGTTCGTCACCTCGCGGCGCCGCCGTCCGGCTGAGGCGCGACGCACGCGGGTCGGCGCCTCGAGGCGCGCGCGGGGGCGCGACCTCCGTGGGAGGATCGATAGACCTGTGGCGGGACGCGCTCCGACGACCGCCATCTGCTAGGCGGCGCTCGCGCGGCCCTCGCGGACCGTCCACGAAGTTGGCGCCTCGAAATCGAGCCCTTCCTCGACCTCGATCGCGGCGACGCCATCACCGAGCCCGTGCTGCTCGTCCATGGCAGCATTCACGCGCCGCTCACGGAGCTCGCGCTGGCGAGCGCTGTACATCCGCCGTCGGCTGGCCTGGTGGCGAGATCGACCCTTGCTCATCTGTGGCCCTCCTATGCGCTCGCGCTGGCGAGCTTCTCGGCGACGCGCAGCTTTGCGCTGCGCGCGCGGCGGTTCCGACGCACCTCGTCGGCGGTCGGCCTGATGACCCCCTTGCTGATCGGGTGCAGCTGCGCTCGGTGGCCGCAGGTGCACACGGGCGGGAGCGGTTCCTCAACGCAGTCGCGGCTCTCCCGCGCGATGAAGCGCTTGACGATTCGATCCTCGAGTGAGTGGTAGCTGATGACCGCCAGGCGGCCGCCCGGTCGCAATGCGGCCAGGGCCCCGGCAAGGCCGGCCCCGAGGACCTCCAGCTCGCGGTTGACCGCGATGCGCAGCGCCTGGAAGGTGCGGGTGGCTGGATGGATACGTGCCGGATCACCGTGCCGCGGGCGCCGGCTGGCGGCGGCCACCACGGCCGCGAGGTCGGCGGCAGTCACGAGGCGGCCCTCCGCACGCGCCGCCAGGATCGCCTTCGCGATGCGGCCTGCATTGCGCTCTTCACCAAACGCCGCGAGGATGCCGGCGAGGTCTCGCTCGGAGGAGCGGTCGATGAGATCGAGGGCGGAGAGACCGCTCGTTTCATCGAAGCGCATGTCCGGCGGCACTTCCGCAACGAAGCTGAAGCCGCGCGTCCGTGCGTCGAGCTGATAGCTGGAGATCCCCAGGTCGAACAGCGCCGCGTCGACCGGCAGGAAGCCCGTCTCCGTCGCGGCGTCGAGAATCTGTTCGAAGTTCGCCTGGCGCAGGGTGACCCGATCGCCAAAGCGTTCGAGCGTCCGATGCGCCTCCGCGATGGCCGCCTGATCGGCATCGATGCCGAGGAGGCGACCATCCGGAGACGACGTCTCCAGAATCCGCGCGGCGTGCCCACCGCCGCCGACCGTGCAATCCGCCGCGGAGCTCCCGGCCCTGATCGCCAGCGAGGCAATCACCTCGTCGACAAGGACCGGCAGGTGCCCTTCTCCCATCTGCGGTTGCACCTCTATGGTCGGACGGCGGGCCGAACGGCCCGGAGACGCATAAATGGCGGGGCGCGACGTGCGTCATGGCGTCGTCGCCCCTAGATCCCGAGGTCGGCGAGATGCTCGGCCAGCGCCTCCGGCTCGTCCTCGATCTTGGCCCGATACGGCTGCCAGGCCGCCGGCGCCCAGATCTCGAGCCGGTTGAGCGCGCCGACCACCACCACCTCGCCGACCGCGATGGCCGCGTACTCGCGGAGATAGCCCGGCACCAGCAATCGGCCCTGCCGGTCGAGCTCCACGTCGACTGCGCCCGATGACATGAACCGGGCAAATTCCCGGGCTCGAGCATTCGTGATCGGCAACCCGCGCAGCTTGCCGGCGAGCTCGTACCACTCGTCGGCCGGAAAGATCGCCAGGCAGCGATCCAGCCAACGCGCCAGCGTGGCCCCTTCCGCGAGACGCTGTCGAAAGCGGACCGGGATCGCGACGCGGCCACGATCGTCCAGCGCGTGCCGGAACTCGCCGGTAAGAAAAGTCGCTCGTTCCACGCTCGGGATTCACCACTTCTCCCCATTTGGCCCCACTTTGGGCCACAGGGCGCCATCATACAGGTCGCAGCCGGCCCGTCAAGGGATTTCGACGCGGAAGTTTCGGCCCCAGCTTCGGGGCGCAGCTGCGATCGCTCGCGCGACGGCCCGAGAAGAGTCGCCGCGGGCTTCGTCACGGACCCGCGCGCCGTCGAGTAGGGACCGGAGGCCGAGGCCGAGGCGATCGTCGAGGTCTGGTAGGAGGCGGTTCGAGAGCGCCTAGCTGCGGGCCGCCGCCTTGCGACGCTCCTGCTCGGAGAGGAAGCGCTTGCGCAGCCGGATCGAGGTCGGCGTCACCTCGACCAGCTCGTCGGAGTCGATGAACTCGATCGCGGACTCCAGCGTCAGGACGCGCGGCGGGGTGGGGATCCGGTAGTCGCCGTCAGTCGCCTGGGTGCGCATCTTGGAGAGCTTCTTCGACTTGGTCGGATTGACGTCCATGTCCCCGGGGCGCGAGCTCTCGCCGATGATCATCCCCTCGTAGACTTCGACCGAGGGACCGATGAACAGCTCGCCGCGCTCGATCAGGCTGGAGAGCGCATAGGCGCGGCTCTCGCCGGTGCGATCCGCAACCAGGACGCCGCTGGTGCGGTGCACCACCTCGCCGGCCCACGGCCCGTAGCCTTCGCCGAACTGGTGCAGCAGCGCGGTTCCGCGCGTGTCGCTCAGAAGCTGGCCGCGGTATCCGATCAGTCCCCGCACCGGGATGATGAACTCCATCCGGGCGCGGCCGTCGGGATCGCTGCTCATCTGCTCGAGTCGCGCCTTGCGACCGGCGAGCGCCTGCTGGACCGCCCCGATGTACTCCGGCGGAATGTCGATGGTGATGCGCTCATACGGCTCGGTCACCTCACCGTCGACGGTGCGCAGGATCACCTCGGGCCGCGAGATGGTGAGCTCGAAGCCCTCGCGCCGCATCTGCTCGATCAGGACCGCCAGCTGAAGCTCACCGCGGCCACGCACCTCGAAGGTCTCGGCCGACTCGGTGGGGTGCACCTCGATCGAGACGTTGCCGAGCACCTCGCGCTCAAGACGGGCTTTGATCTGGCGCGAGGTGACGAACGTGCCGTCGCGCCCTGCCATCGGTGACGTGTTGACGCTGAAGGTCATGCGCAGCGTGGGTGTGTCGACGTCGAGGCGCGGCAGCGGCCGCGGGTCAGCGGGATCGGTCAACGTATCGCCGATCGTCACCTCGGGTAGCCCGGCGACCGACACGATGTCGCCCGGCCCGGCCTCGGTGATATCGACCCGGTCGATGCCGTGAGCGGTCTGCAGCGCACTGACGGTGCCGGTGAGGGTCACCGTGCGGCCGGGCTCGATCACGCCGGCCGTGTCATCGGCCTTCTCGCGCACCACGCTCACCCGCTGGCCCATCCGGATGCGGCCGTTGCGGATGCGGCCGACCGCCATCCGCCCCAGATAGTCATTGGCCATCAGGTTCGTAACCAGCAGCTGTAGCGGATGGCCTTCGGTGTAGGTCGGCGGCGGGGTGACCTCCACGAGCAGGTCGAGCAGGGGCCGGAGATCGGTCCCTGCGAGCGAGTGGTCGCGGGTGGCGGTCCCGGCCTTGGCATTGGTATAGACGATCGGGAACTCGATCTGCTGCTCGTCCGCACCGAGGTCAATGAAGAGCTCATAGACCGCGTCGAGTACCTCGCCGGGTCGCGCGTCGGACCGGTCGATCTTGTTAAGCGCCAGGATGACGGGCAGGCCGCGCGCCATCGCCTTCGTGAGCACGTAGCGAGTCTGGGGCAGCGGGCCTTCGGCGGCGTCCACGAGGAGGAGGACCGCGTCCACCATGAGGAGTGACCGCTCGACCTCGCCTCCGAAGTCGGCATGGCCGGGCGTATCGACGATATTCAGGCGGACCCCGTCGTAGTCGACCGTCGTCTGCTTGGCGAGGATCGTGATGCCCTTCTCGCGCTCGAGGTCCATCGAGTCGAGGACGCGGTCGACGAGTGCTTCGTTCGAGCGAAACGTACCGGTCTGGCGCAGCATTGCGTCGACCAGGGTCGTCTTGCCGTGGTCGACATGGGCGATGATCGCGATGTTCCGCAGGTCGTGCCGCACGCCGGCGCCCGGCGCCGAGGTGGCAGCCGTGCCGGTCGACATCGGCCGAGTATGGGCGCAATCGCCGGCCATCGGGTTTCAGGCCGGGATGTGACGCTCGCTCTTGTGGAGGCGCGCGATCAGAGCCTCCATGATCGGCACCGCGATCTGTGGATGCTCCTTGAGCAGGGCGGTGAACTCCCAGGCGACCAGGAGCAGGCATTCGGTCTCTTCTGCCGCCACCACGCTGGCCGTTCGCTCGTGATTCTCCAGAAGCGCCAGCTCGCCGAAGAAGTCGCCCGGCAGCAGCTCAGCCAGCGGACCATCCGTCCCCTTGCGCTCGACCGTCGCCCTCCCAGAGAGGACGATATATAGGGCGGTGCCGGCCGTGCCCTGGCGCACGATCTCCTCTCCGGCCGCGTAGGTCCGCCGCTTGCCTGTCTCCGCCAGGCGCTTGATCGTCTTGCGGTCCAGCCGAGCAAGGAGTGGGACCGAGGCCAGTGTCTGCTCGAGCTCCATCCGATCCTCCGTGGGTCGCTCCGCCATCCCCTGACGCCGCATGGTAGCGCCGATGCTCGTGCGGAGAAAGGGCTGGACCGTACCTACAGCGAGCCCGGGGGCAGCTCCGTCGAGCTGCGCGTGCCGTCGGGGCGCCGAAAAACCTTCCGCACGACGAACGATCCGGAATCGGGATAGACGTAGGAGAAGCCCGGGTAGGCTTCGAGGTTGCGCCAGTGGCGCCGGCCGTTGGCGGCGACCACTTCCTCCACCGGGGCGTGGGAGTCGCGGCTGAACGTCGCCGCGCGGGTACCGATCACGCGACCGGCATCGTCGATCTCGTAGAGCCTGTAGTCTCCCCTGCGGACGCCGACATCATAGAACTGAAAGACGTCGCCCAGGGTGGGCGTCGGTTCCGGGGTCTCGGTTGGTTCGACTGCGGCGGTCGGCGTCGCCGTTGGCGGCGCCGTGGGCCCCGGCGTGGGCGCTGGAGTCGGCGACCGGATGAGCGCCACGCCCGGGACGATCCCATTGAGCACCGCCCAGGTGGCAGCGCCTCCTCCGCCGAGCAGGATCAGCAGCAGGAGCACTGGCACGAGCACGCCCCGACGTCGTCGCGGCCTCTGTGCGGGCGCGGGCGCCGACCTCGCCTGCGGCGCATGAGGACGCCGCAGCGCCTCGAGCTCCTCGGTGGGGATGACCAGCACACCCCGCAGGTAACGCGGGCAGTTGCCGTAGCCGCGCTGCAGGCAGACGCGGGTCTGCTGCTCGTCCGAGAGCGGTGCCGGATCCCCGAAGGCGTAGCAGCGATGTTCATCGGTGGCGCCGTCGACGTAGCCGGTTCGATCGTCGGCGAGACCCAGGAAGGGGCAGACAGTCTCCGGCCGCTCGGCCAGCCGGACAAATAGCGCCTTGCGCTCCGCCTCCCGAGCAGCCTCCGCGTTCGCCTCATTACGTTGGCGTCGCCGGAACAAGAGACCTCCGCTGAGGGTCGCCTCAGGCTTTTCGACCCGCGGCGCTGCTGAGTCTAGCGCGGCACGTGCACTGCGGCGACGCTCCGGCTGTGCCGCACGGCATGGTACGAAGGCGCCATTGAGCGGGTCGGGTGGAGAGCGGTAGCGTGTCCGAACGAGGGCGTAACGCCTTCGGGAGGAAGGCTCAGGACCATGGCGCTCGACCCCGTCGATTCCGAGGAACGTCGGCCGATCCCCCGAGCGGGGCGGATCCGCCGCTGCACGGTGCGCCACATCTCGATCCTGCCCGGCCCTGGCGCGTCCAGGGTGCAGGTTGACTGTCTCCTCGGAGGCCGCGACTATCCGCTGCCGCTCGGGACCATGGATGAGGCCCGTCCGATCTGCAACGCATGCACCGCGAGATCGGTCTGGCGCGAGGACGAGAGCTAGGTCCCTGGAGAGCGGCCTGTAAGCCGAGTTCTGTCTGGGCCCCGAGGGACCCGCGACGGTCATCCATCTGTGCGACCTACCCGAGGGCTGAGCGAGCAGCCTGCTGCGACCCGAACGTCGCCTTGCGCCCTCCTATTCGGTCTTGCTCCGGCTCGAGCTTGCCGCGTTTCACTCCCGCTCTATGAGCGGGCATCGTCACTGTGGCGCTGGTCCTCGCCTCGCGGCGGACGGGCGTTACCCGCGAACCTGCTCTATGGAGCTCGGACTTTCCTCGGACGCCGCCTTTCGGCGCTCGCGTCCGCGACCGTCCGGCCGCCTCCAGGGAAAGCCATTGTAGCGCATTCGAACATCCGTTCGGAACCTCGCATGCTGGCCGGCATCGGCGGAATTCTCAGCCTCGCGGCTGGTCGATGGCCACGTTGCTCAAGCGGTCGGCCTCCCGGTTGAGCTCGCGGGGGACGTGGCCGACCGTGTACGCGTCGAGCCGAGCCAGCATCGCCATCACCCTGGCGTGGATCGGCTTCAGATCAGGATGCTTGACCCGATACCTGCCGCTGATCTGGCGGGCGACCAGCTCGGAATCCATGCGCAGGTCGACCTGCGCGGCGCCCAGGCGTAACGCCTCTGCCAGGGCGAGCTCGACCGCTGTCCACTCGGCGTAGTTGTTGGTGCGGATCCCGAGAAAACGGGCGATCTCGGCGACGATCTTCCCGGAGGACTCGTCCCGCAGGACGGCACCGGCACCCGCCGGGCCTGGGTTGCCGCGCGCGGCTCCATCGGTATAGATCAGGAGGCGGGTCACGCCGTCCGATGTCGAGCCCACTACCCGGTTCGCTGTCGTTGGATCTCGTCGGTCACCTCGAGGATCGCGCCCGTGATGTTGATGCCGCGCGGGCAGGCCTCCACGCAGTTGAACACCGTGCGGCAGCGCCAGACGCCGTCCGCATCGGCCATGATCTCGAGCCGCTCGGCTCCCGCGCGATCACGCGAGTCGAAGATGAATCGATGGGCGTTGACGATCGACGCGGGCCCGACGTAGTCGGGGTTCGTCCAAAAGACGGGACAGGCGGTCGTGCAGGCGGCGCACAGGATGCACTTGGTCGTGTCGTCGAAGCGCCCCCGCTCCTCGGGCGACTGGCGCCGCTCCCGACCGTCGGCCGGAAGCGGCTCGTCGTTGACCAGGAACGGCATGACCTGCTTGTACTTGTCCCAGAAGCCGTCCATGTCGACCAGGAGGTCCTTGACCAGCGGCATCCCGCGAATCGCCTCGACCGTGATCCGGCTCCCGGCATCCCTGACGAGATACTCGCACGCAAGCCGGTTGCGTCCGTTGATCACCATCGCGTCCGATCCGCACACCCCATGTGCGCAGGACCGACGGAAGGTGAGGGTGCCGTCCTGGTACCACTTCACCTGGTGGAGGAGGTCAAGCACACGGTCGGTCGGCTCAGCCTGGACCTGGTACTCCTCCCAGTGCGGCTCCTCATCGGCCTCCGGATTGAAGCGGCGGATGCGCAGCCGGACCCGCATCAGTAGGTCCTCGCCTTGGGCTGGAACTTCGTGATGGTCACCGGCTTGTAGGCAAGGAGCCGCGCGCCATCCGGATCGCGCCGGATGAGGGTATGCCTGAGCCATTGGCGATCGTCGCGCTCGGGATAGTCCTCGCGCGCGTGGCCGCCGCGGCTCTCAGTGCGGGCGATCGCCGACTCGACGGTCGCCTCGGCGCAATCGAGGAGAAAGCCCAGCTCCAGCGCCTCGCCGAGGTCGGTGTTGTAGCGGCAGCCTTTATCGTCGACTCTCAGGTGGCGACCGCGCTCCTGCAGCGCCGCGACCTCTACCCGGCACTCCTCGAGCAGCGCGCCGGTGCGGTAGACCCCGCACTTCGCGAACATCACCTCCTGCAGTTCCGTGCGGATCGCGGCCGGACGCTCACGTCCGCGGCTCGCGAGCAGTCCGCTGACCCATTCCCCCACCGATGCCTCCGCCGGCCGATCGGGCCGCGGCCGCTCACCAGCCCTCAGGTGCTCCGCCATGGCGATCCCGGCTCGTCGCCCGAAGACGAGAATGTCGAGCAGCGAGTTGGTGCCAAGCCGATTCGCACCGTGCACGCTGACGCAGGCGCATTCGCCTGCCGCGTAGAAGCCGGGTACCACGCGACCGTTCTCATCGGCCAGGACGCGACCGTCGATGTCAGTCGGAATCCCACCCATCGCGTAATGGGCGGTCGGCTGAACCGGCACCAGCTCGGTGAGCGGCTCGATGCCGAAGTAAGTGCGGATGAAGCCGGCCATGTCCGGGAGCTTGGTGCTGAGCACTTCGGACCCGAGGTGCCGGACGTCGAGGTGGACGAAGTCTTTCCCGTCGATGCCCCGTCCGGCGGCGATCTCCTGGTAGATGCTGCGGCTGACCACGTCGCGCGAGGCGAGGTCCTTCATGGTGGGGGCGTAACGCTCCATGAAGCGCTCGCCGTCGCCGTTCACCAGGAAGCCGCCCTCACCCCGCATCGCCTCGGAGAGAAGGAACCCGAGCTTGTACATGCCGGTCGGATGGAACTGGTAAAATTCCATGTCCTCGAGCGGCAGTCCTCGCCGGTACGTGATCGCGACGCCATCTCCGGTGAGGGTGTGGGCGTTCGACGTGACCTTGAAGATCTTGCCGAATCCTCCGGTCGCAAACAGGACGGCCCTGGCCCGAAAGGCATGTAGCTCGCTTGTCGCCAGCTGCAGCGCGATCACCCCGCTCACCGGTCCCTGTGGGCCCTCGGGCATGGCCAGCTCGAGGACCTGGTACTCGTCGAAGAAGCTGACCTCGCGACGGATGCATTGCTGGTAGAGGGTCTGCAGGATGGCGTGACCGGTGCGGTCGGCGGCGAAACAGGATCGGCGCACCGGCGCCTCGCCCTCGTTCCGGGTGTGGCCGCCGAAGCGCCGCTGGTCGATCAGGCCCTCGGGAGTACGGTTGAACGGAAGCCCCAGGTGCTCGAGGTTGATGATCGTCTCGATTGCGTCGTGGCACATCACCTCGGCGGCGTCCTGGTCGACCAGGTAGTCGCCGCCCTTGACGGTGTCGAACCAATGCCACTCCCAGTGGTCTTCCTCCGTGTTGCCGAGCGCGGCGCAGACCCCGCCCTGAGCGGCGCCGGTGTGGGAGCGGGTGGGGTACAGCTTGCTGATCACGCCGACCTTTGCCTCGCTGCCGAGGTCGCGCTTCAGCTCGAGGGCGGCGTACAGGCCGGCGCCACCGGCCCCCACGACGACGGCGTCGAGCTCGTGCACGCGCATGGCCGGAATCACGAGAAGGGGCCGACAGCGGGTGCCGTAGCGGGGTTGAAGGTGAGGATCACGATCATGCCGGCCAACAGCCAGATGACGGTGGTGGCCATCAGGAGACCGATCATCCCCGCCCTGATCGGTTTGTGCGTGACGTAGTCCCCGATCACGATACGCGCACCGTTGACGCCATGCACCATCGCGAGCAGGAGCAACAGGAAATCGTAGATGCGCCAGAAGGGACTCCCCCAACGGCTGCTCACGAAGGCGAAGTTGATCTCCTGCCCGGTCAGCTGCACCAGGACATGCATGATGAACATGTGGCCGAGCACCAGCACGATGAGCACGAGGCCGCTGATGCGCATGAAGTACCACCAGAAGCGCTCACGTCCAGGCGCTGGCCGAGGCCGCGCGGCTCGCGACGGGTTGCTGAGGTAGACCGTGCGCGCCGGACTCATGCGGGCCCCCACGGCGCGTAGGGAGTGATCATGATCACGCCGATCGGGATCATGGCGAGCACGGTCGCGGCCACCACTCCGTAGGTGAGGGGCCGGTAGTAGACCGTGGTGCGTGGCCAGAAGTCCATCACGATCACGCGCAGCCCGTTGAGCGAGTGATAGACGACCGCCGACATCAGCAGGATCTCACCCAACCGCGCCGGAAGGTTGTGATAGAAGCCCTGGGTGAAGTCGTACACGTCCGGGCCGAGTGCCACCGTCGCGGTCTCCACCACGTGCGCGAAGAGGAAGACGATGACGCCGATGCCCGACAGGCGGTGGCCCATCCAGGCCAACTGCGCCCACGAGATCTTGTAGGCGAACATCTCCCTGGCGCTGAGCCTCCACTTCTGGCCGATGGACACCGCCGCACAGACGACTGGTTCTCGGGGCCGAGGCCGATTCTAGCGCAGCGGGCGTCTCGCCCCTTGTACCTTCCAGAGGAGCGCCTCGCGCGTCGTATCGTCGCGCATCGGCCTAGGAGCGCAGCCGGGCGGCGACGGCTGCGCCGAACTCCGAGGTGCCCGCTCTGCCGCCCAGGTCGTAGGTGACGGTGGTGCCCTCGGCGATCACGGCGCGTACCGCCGATTCGAGCGCGTTGGCCGCGTCGATCTCGCCGACGTGGCGAAGCATGAGTGCCCCGGAGAGGATCAGCGCGGTCGGGTTCGCCTTGTTCTGGCCCGCGTACTTGGGAGCCGAGCCGTGGACCGGCTCGAAGACCGCCGCCTTCTCGCCGATGTTGGCGCCGGGCGCCACCCCGAGACCGCCCACCAGGCCCGCGGCGAGATCGCTGACGATGTCGCCGTACAGGTTCGGCAGCACCAGGACGTCGTACAGCTCGGGCTTCTGGACAAGCTGCATGCACATGTTGTCGACGATCCGGTCCTCGAAGCCGATGCGGCCCTCGTACTCCGCCGCGACCTGCTGGCAGCTCTCCAGGAAGAGGCCGTCGGAGAGCTTCATGATGTTCGCCTTGTGCACGGCGGTCACCTTGCGCCGCCCGTTGTGAACGGCGTACTCGAAGGCACAGCGCGCGATCCGCTGACTGGCGCCGCGGGTGATGATCTTGATGCTCTCAGCCGCGTCGGGCCCGACGCGATGCTCGATCCCCGCGTACAGGTCCTCGGTGTTCTCGCGGACAATGATCAGGTCGACGTTGTCGTAGCGGCTCGCGACCCCCTTCATGCTGCGCGCCGGCCGGACACTGGCATACAGCTCCAGCGCCTGGCGCAGGGCGACGTTCACGGATCGGAATCCGCCGCCGACCGGCGTGGTGATCGGTCCCTTGAGGGCGACCCCGTTGCGGCGGATGCTCTCGACGACGCGGTCCGGCAGCGGCGTCCCTTCGCTGGCGATCGTCGCTTCGCCGGCCTCCTGGATGTCCCACTCGAAGGCGATTCCGGTCGCCTCGAGGACCCCCACCGTGGCGTCGGCAAGCTCCGGGCCGATCCCATCTCCGGGGATCAGCGTGACCGCATAGCTCACACGTCATCCTTTGGGCTGTCGCCGGTCAAAGCGCCGGCGGTGCGCCGCCGAGTCTACCCGTCAGGCGGTCTGTCGCATCGGAGCGCGGGTACAATCGGTCGGGTCCCCGAGCGTCGCTGGCCACGCCCGAGCGCGTGCGGCCACGCCGCAGCGCGCACAAGGAGAGCGAGTTGAAGCTTCAGGAGTACCGAAGCAAGGAGATCCTCGCGCGGCACGGGGTGCCCCTGCAGGCGGGCCAGATCGCCCACACGCCGGAGCAGGCCCGCGCGGCGGCGCAGGAGCTCGGCAGCCGGGTCGTCGTGAAGGCGCAGGTGCTGGCCGGCGGCCGTGGCAAGGCCGGCGGGGTGAAGGTCGCCGCGGACCCGGACGAGGCGGAGAAGCACGCCCGCCAGATCCTAGGGATGGAGATAAAGGGCAGCACCGTTCGCACCGTGCTCGTGGCGCCCG
>JALYTG010000201.1 GCA_030854405.1 Chloroflexota bacterium
GTGCCGGTGGTGAGCAGAGGCCAGGTGCGTGGCGTGCTCATGACCGCTTTACGCGCCGGATCGATTGGGCACGATCAGCGTCGCCTCGCGGAGACGATCGCCGAGCGCGCGGGGCCCGCGCTCGACAACGCCGCGCTCTGGGCAGACCTGCAGGAGCAGGTCTCACGAGAGCAGCAGGCACAGCGGATCAAGGACGACTTCCTCTCGATCGTGAGCCACGAGCTGCGCACTCCGCTCACAAGCATCCAGGGCTACGCCCAGCTGCTCGAGGGGCGCCTTCGCGCTGCTGCGGCGGCGAACGGGAAGGAGCTCTCGCAGCTGGGCGTGATCCGATCCCAGGTGCGGCGGATGCGGCGCCTGGTCGACGACCTCCTGGACGTGAGCCGGATCGACCGGCGCGCAGGCGTGACCATCGAGCCCGAGCCGCTCGATCTGGCCGACGAGCTGCGTGACGCGGTGGCCAGGACCCAGCGCCAGTATCCGGAGCGACAGATCACCCTTGCGGCGCCGGCCACCCTGCCCATCGTCGCCGACCGCGATCGGATCGGCCAGGTGGTCACCAATCTGATCGACAATGCGGTCAAGTACTCGCCCGACGGCGGGCCGGTTGAAGTCTTCGGAGAGCTGCGCGGCGTGGAGGTCCTCGTCAGGGTGGCGGATGCGGGGATCGGCATCCCGGCCGAGGACCGTGAGCTGGTCTTCGGACGCTTCTACCAGGCCGATGAGCAGGCAAGCCCGCGCCGGTTCGGGGGGCTTGGCCTGGGGCTCTACATCAGCCGGGCGATCATCGACGCCCACGGTGGCCGGATGTCGGTCGATGCCAACACGAAGGTCGGTCGCGGGAGCATCTTCAGATTTCAGATCCCGATCAGGCCCGACTCGCGGCGCCGCGCCCCGACCCTGCCCGAGGCCGGGGAGCCGCCGGCATTCGTGCTGCGCCGGCCGGGAGGCGGCTGATGGACCGTCCGCTCCTGGCCGCGCTGGCGGAGAGGCACGGCCTCAGCCTGCTGGGCGTGGCGCCGGCCGACCCGCTTCCTGAGGCGCGGCAGCACCTCGCGGATGCGGTCGCGGCGGGTCGGATGGGGACCATGGGCTGGATGGGAGGCGAGCGGCCCGCGATCGCCAGCAATCCGCGCATCCACCAGCCGGAGGCCCGCTCGGTGATCCTGGTCGCTGCCCCGTACGCCAGCGGAGATCGCGCTGCCTGGGATCCGGCTCCGGATCGGCTGCGAGTTGCTCTGGGCGACGTGCTCCAGGGTGAGCCGGCCGAGCCCGCTGGCCTGATCGCGCGCTATGCGCTGGGCACCGATTACCACGCCGCCCTGCGCACCCGGCTGACAGCGCTCGCCGACGACCTGCGTGCGGCGGGTCTGCCGACCGGCACCACCGCCTTTGTGGATGACCGGCCGCTCGCCGAGCGCGCCTTTGCGGCTCGCGCGGGATTGGGCTGGATCGGCAAGAACACAAACCTGCTGACGCATCAGCGGGCCGGGTCGTGGGTCTTCCTCGGCGCCCTGCTCTCCGACGCTGAGCTGGAGGCCGACGAGCCGATCCGGTCCAGCTGCGGTGGCTGTCGCCGCTGCCTCGACGGCTGTCCGACCGGAGCGCTCATCGCACCGCAGACGATCGACGCGCGACGCTGCATCAGCTACTTGACGATCGAGCATCCGGGTGAGCTGGATTCCTGGTCGGCCGATGCGCTGAGGAGCTGGATCTTCGGCTGCGATGTGTGCCAGGAGGTCTGTCCGGTCAACGCCGGGGCCGACGACAGTGGCCCGCTGCGCGTGCCGCTGCTGCCACTGGGGGAGCTGCTGCTGGGCCTCGGCACCCGAGCCTTCGGGCGCCGCTTCGCGGGGACGGCCGTGACCCGCGCGGGCCGCCACCGCCTGCTGCGCAACGTGATCTGCGCGCTGGCCAATGCCTCGACCGATGGGTTGTCTGACGCGGCCCGCCACTTCCTGGAGCGCGCCGGGCTGGACGGCCGGCCCGAGGTCCGAGCCCACGCGGCGCGCGCCCTCGGTGCCGAGCAGCCATTGGGCCTCGTCTAGGCAATCAGAGGGGCGTCCGCAGCGGCTATTCTTCGGCCGTGCCCCGGGTAGTCCCATTTCGCGGTCTCGGCTACGCGCTGGACCGCTACGGCCGCGCGGAGATCCCCGATCGTGTCCGGCTCCCAGGTGAGGCGGCGGCGCACCCCGGGAGGATCGCCGACCTGACCGATCTGGTCTGCCCGCCGTACGACGTGATCAGCGACAAGCAGCGAGCCGAGCTGCTCGCCCGCGACCCGCACAACGCGGTGCGCCTAGAGCTGAATCCCGAGCCTGATCCACACGCCGCCGCGGCGCGAGTACTGGCCGCCTGGATCGCGGACCGGACGCTGGAGCGCCGCGAGGCGAGATCGGTCTATTACTACGTGCACGCCCGGCCCGGTTCGCCGGACGAGCTCGCCGTGCAGGGGGTCGTGGTCCGTGTACAGCTGGAGCCGTGGGGCGCCGAGGTGCGGCCGCATGAGCACACGCTGCCGGGACCGAAGGCCGAGCGGCTCGCCCTGCTGCGCGCCACGAGGACACAGCTGAGCCCGATCCTGGCCCTCTACTTCGACCGATCGGATGGGTATCCGCATTTCATG
Source organism: Chloroflexota bacterium (assembly GCA_030854405.1). The sequence goes on from JALYTG010000201.1 coordinate 2,627, forward strand.
GGCCGTCCCTGGAGCGACGAATGGCGTGCCCGCGACGACGATGGGCTGCTGCATCAGCTGGCGGCGGTTGAGCCGGATGACCGGCTGGTCGGCTACCTGTCGAGGCAGCGGCTCTACGTGGCGGATGGGCACCACCGCTATGAGACGGCGCTCGCCTACCAGGCCGACGTGCGTTCCCATCCGCGCGCCATTGGGGCCGAGCCGGGGTCCCTCGCCGCGGACTGGATCATGATGGTGCTGGTCAACGCCGAGCGCGAGGATCTCGAGATCCTTGCCACGCATCGGCTCCTGCTGGGTGTCGAGGCCGATCTCCTGCGGGGACCGGGGCCGCTCTTCGAGGCGACGCTCATGCCACCCGGCGACCTGCCCGCGGCCCTCGAGGCGCGGCGCGACGACGAGGCGCCCACCTTCGGGCTGGTGCTGCCCGGGGGTGAGAGCTATCTCCTGGTCGGGAAGCCTGGACCGATCGCCGAGCGCATGCGCTCAGAGCGCGCAAGCGCGGCGGTCCGGCGCCTGGACCTGGCGGTCCTCCACGCGGCGATCCTGGAAGACCGGCTGGGGATCGATCCCGGCGCTGTGGCCGGCGGTCAACGGCTCATCTACACTAGGGACGCAGCCGAAGCGATTGCACGCGCGACGAGCGGCGAGGTATCCGCGGCCTTTCTGGTCCGTCCGACCCGACTCCGTGAGCTGGCCGAGGTGGCTGGCGCCGGGGAGGTGATGCCCCAGAAGTCGACCTACTTCTATCCGAAGCTGTTGACCGGCATGGTCTTCAACCCTCTGGAGGACTGATTCGACCATGGTGCAGGCGATCAAGCGCGACGAGGTCTACATCGAGCCTGAGGGGATCTACGTCGAGACGCATCAGCCCGAGCGGCGCAGCCGCAAGCCGCCGCTCCTCCTGGTGCATGGCGCACTCACCGGGTCGTGGCTCTGGTCGAGCTTCGCGGCCTACGTCGCCGAGCGCGGCTGGGAGGCGCACGCCATGAACTTCCGCGGCCATTACACGAGCGACGTGGCCGACCTCGAGGAGGTCACCATGGCCGACTACGCCAACGATATCGGCGTCGCCGTGCGGCAGCTCGGCCGCCCGCCGATCATCATCGGCTGGGGGACCGGTGCTCTTGCCGGTCTCCTCTACGCCCAGCGGCAACGGGTGCTGGGCCTGGTGCTGCTGGCCCCGTCGCCGCCGGCGGGGGCCCTTCCCCGACGTCCGCTCGAGACCGAGCTCAAGGCGGTGCCATCGGTCTATGACGCGGGATGGTGGGGCTGGATCGCCCCCACCGAGCGCCTGCGCGAGTGGATGCCGGATATGCGCGACGAGGAGCTCTCCAAGATGCAGGAGCTGCTTGCCGGGGCCCGCGAGTCGGGCAGCGCGCGGCGAGAGCGCATGATCGGCGTCGAGGTTGATCCAGCACGTATCGATGTGCCAACGCTGGTGATCGGTGCCGGCCTCGACGACGTGATTCATCCCTCCGAGGCGAGCCGCACGGCCGATCTGCTGGGCGCCACCTACGAGCTCTTTCCGGGGGCAAGCCACTTCGGTCTCATCATGGGCTCCGAGACGTGGCCCGAGGTGGCGGGCAGCGTCCTGGGGTGGCTCGAGGAGCGACGTCACGCGATGGTCTCTGCCGCGACGGTCGGCGCCTCGCGCTGAGCTGCCGTTGGGCTGGCTGGGGCTTCGCTCGGTTTGAGGCGGCCGGAGGCGGCGGGTATACTCGGCCCATCCTGGCCCCCCGGGACGCGGGCCGCATTCGTCTAGAGGCCTAGGACACCGCCCTCTCAAGGCGGAGATCACCGGTTCGAATCCGGTATGCGGTACCAACACTCGTCCCAAGGCCGGAGTCGTGCTCAAATCGAGCCTGATAAGCCTCGGATCGCTGCCGTCTGAACCCTTATTCGAACCCTTCACCCATTCGCATCGGTCTGCGGAGTGGGTCGGCCACGCATCCGCGCGACACCACAAGATGTGGGCGACAGCGAGCCTGCGACACCAGATATCGGGGTATTGGGAACGGCTTCGTCGCATCGTGGAAGGACTGGATCGCACGGTCTTGAACGCCCGGACCCGCGATCTCGCCGCGAACGGCCAGCGGCCGGGGCCGACC
>JALYTG010000202.1 GCA_030854405.1 Chloroflexota bacterium
GCGATGGCTCGCCGCGCCGCTTCCGGTTGAGGTCGGCCCGGGTCAGCCGATGGTCGTCTCGCCGGTCGCCGCGTCCGACTCAACGTCCTGCGCCGTACCGCGAACGCCTACCACGTAGTAGAGGATCCCGGTTACCAGCAGCACGCCGACGATCGTCTCGAACAGCGGCCAGTGCGGCAGGGCTTCGAGCGGCTTGCCGCCGAACTGGAAGAGGGCGTTGATGAACGGGTTCCACAACAGGCGGGTATCGGTGCCGAAGTTCCCGAAGAGGCCCTGATCCGCCCAGAGGGCGATGTTGAGGATCATCACTCCGCCATAGATCAGGGCGAGAATATTCACCGGCATCCCCCACCCCCCCAGGTTGAACCACGCCCTGGTGCGCGGCCAGCCTCGGGCCCTTGCCAGTGCAACTCCAACGTTGCACAGGAAATAGCTCAGGTAAATCAGTCCTGTGGCGGCAATCGCCAGCGTGAAGCCGCCGAGCGGTCCGACGAGCAGGATCGGCAGCGCGGCCAGGACACCAACCGCCACGGCGGCGTTGGCCGGTGTCTTGAACAGCGGGTTCACGTGGCCCCAGAGCCTGCCAAACGGCAGGTGGCGATCCCGGCCCATCGAGAACATCATCCGCGTCGCGGCGCCCTGGATCGCGAGTGTGCAGACGAAGACGGAGACCAGGATGACGACGAGGTAGACCTCTCCGACGCTGATCCCGCCGAACAGCTCGCCGTTCAGGTTGTCAAGGATGGTATTGGCGATCGGGAACTCGCCGGCGAGGCCGGCGGCCATCTGCCCTGGCATATCCCTGATCGACAGAATGATCCCCAGCAGGAAGACGACGCCAACGACGCCCGAGATCCAGATCGATGAGAGGACGCCTCGCGGCGCCTGCCGACTGGCGTCCACCGTCTCCTCGCCGAAGGTTCCGGCGGTGTCGAAGCCGTAGACGATGAAGACCGCCATGTAGAACCCCAACGCGAAGGTGGGCAGGAGGTCGCCATTCTGCGCGGTCTCTGCGCCGAACGTCTGGAAGAGGACGGCGGGCGACTGGTGATTGGCGAAGACGAGCAGGATCAGAGCGAAGACCAGCATGCCCAGGATCTCGGTCGCCACGCCGATGTTGTTGAGGATCGACAGGAGGCGCACGCCGAAGGCGTTGATCGCCGTGGTGAGGATGAGCGCGGTCACCGCGATGAACGTGAACATGGTGGTGATGCCGGTCGGATCGGGCGAGTCGAGGAACCCTTTCGGGCTCCCGAGCACGCCATCCACGGCATACGCCACGATGACCGCCACGGCGGTCACGGTCACCACCTGGGCCCAGAAATAGAACCAGCCGGTGAACCAGCCCAACGTCCGATTTGAGAGACGCTTCGACCATTGGTAGATCGAACCGGCTACCGGGTAGTGGCTCGCCAGTTCCGCGAAGACGAGGGCGACCAGGGTCTGCCCGCCGATGATGACGAACCACGTCCAGAAGAAGGCTGGCCCGCCCATGCCGATGCCATAGCCGAAGTTGCCGAACGATCCGGTCGAGACGCTGATGAAGCTGAAAGCGATCGCGAAGTTCGAGAGAAAGCCGAGCGTTCGCCTGAGCTCAGGCTTAATGCCGAGCGATCGAAGGTGCGCATCGTCGCGCGCGATCTGCTCGCCGTGCGTGTCCGCGGTCAAGAGAGTCCTCCTTCTCCCCCACACCGATTGGGTGTGAGCCTCCGTCCGGCATGCAAACGCCTGGGTTCGCCGTACGATCGGAGGGCAGCAGCCGGGCCGCCGGCCGCCCGGGTTGGGCGGCAGCATACGAGTGCGGCGCTCGGGGCGTCAACGAGTTTCTTCGCGCGGCGGCTCAGCCAGTGGTCGACTTCCTGTTGCGGCCCAGCTGCGCCGGCGTCAGGGCCGTGAAGCGGCCACGGTTGCGCAGCGCCTTGGCCAGCGCAACGCCATGCGCGCGGGACTCAAGGTCGTCATCGAGTGGGGCCAGGGCCACGGGTCGACCGACCGCCCGCTCGAGCGCGATCCGGATCAGCTGGTCGGTCAACCACGGATTCTTTGGCAGCACGGGTCCGTGCAGGTAGGTGGCGTAGACGTGCTCGCGCACTGCGCCCTCGGTCCCGTCCTGACCGTTATTGCCGGCTCCTGCCACGACGGTGCCGAAGGGGCGGGCTGCGGGCCCAAGCTGGGTGAGCCCGGAGTGGTTCTCGAAGCCGACCACGGTCCCGGTTTCGCCGCCCAGCATCACCTCGACCGCGGCATGCTGCATGAAGCGCTGAGCACCACCGCGCGTCTCCAGGTCAAGGATTGCCGCTCCCTGCATCGGTTCACCCACCGACGGAATGTACCGATGCCCAAGCAGCTGGAGCCCTGCGCAGACGGCGAAGATCACGACACCCTGGTCAGCCGCGTCGCGGAGCGACGCCGCCTTGAACCCCAGGTCGGCGGCGGCCACCTGCATCTCGACGTCTTGACCGCCGTGGAAGAGGATCAGGTCAAAGGTCGTGAAGTCGGGCGTGTCGCCGAGCTCCACCGGCACGACCTCGGTCGGGATGCTGCGCCAGGCGCAGCGCTGCGTGATGGCCGTGACATTGCCGCCGTCCCCGGCCACGTTCAGCAACGAGGGATAGAGATGGGCGATCCGCAGCGTGGGGAATTCGGTCGAGGGGCCGATGCTCGCCTGGTCCATGCCCATCATGACTTCCAATAGTGACCGACCCAGCCGCGGCGGCGCATCTCCTCGCGCAGCTCGATAGTCGGCGTGTACCCGGCAAGAATCGTCAGAGTGCTGCCGGGTTCGGTCCCGGCAAGGGCCACCTCGAGCGCCCGCCGGCGATCCTCGACGATCGTGATCCGGTTCGGGTCAATACCAGCGTACTTCAGGCGATTGGCCAGCTCATCCGCGCGCAGGCCGGAAACGGTGACCTGCCCGATGCTCGCCGCCGCCCCCTCGAAGTCCACGTCCCATAGCCATGCGAAGTCCTCGCCATCGACCAGGGTATTGCTGGCCGCGATCAGCAGCTGGCGCGGCAGGCCCTCAGTGGCCAACGCCCTAAGGGTGGTATTGAACGAGGTCGGGTTCTTGGCGAAACCGAGCACGATCCTACGGTCGCCGGCCTGGATCCGCTCCAGCCGCCCGAACGCCGGATCAACGGTGGCCAGCGAAGCGTCGGCGCCTTCCAGCGGTACGCCAAGCGCCAGGCAGATGGCGAGCGCGCCGGCCGCGTCGTAGGCGATGTGGACCCCCGACTGGGGGATCGTCAATTCCAATGTTCCGGCGGGCGTCTGCACCGTGCAGCGCGTCTCGTTCAGGCCGCGAACCTCGAGCTCGGTGACGGCCACATCGAGCGGCGGCCGCTCCAGCCCACAGCCAGGGCAGCGCCACGCTCCCATGTGCGAGAGAAACACGTGGTCGTACGCGAGATCCGCGCGGCAGCGGGGGCAGCGAATCGTGTCGGCGGCGCGGGTGATCTCGTCGGTGGAGCGGGCCAGCGCGAGCCCGAAGGTGATCCGTCGTCCGGAGCGCCGGGCAGCCAGCCCGGCGACGATCGGGTCATCCGCGTTGACGCACAGCACGCTGTCCGGGGGCATCCCAACCGCCACCGCCTCGAACAGATCGGCCACGGCGTAGATCTCACCGTAACGGTCGAGCTGGTCACGGAAGAGATTGGTCACCAGCAGTGTCCCGGGCCGGATCTCCGACGCGACGACCGGCAGGGCGCCCTCGTCCACTTCGGTCACCAGCACCCCCTGCGGCATGCGGCCTCGCAGATCGGCGGCGGCCACCGCGATGGAGGCAACCCCCTGGACCAGGTTCGAGCCGGCGCTGTTGTGGCTCACCGGTAGGCCCGCGCCCCGCAGCAGGGCGGCCGTGAAGCGGGCCGTCGTGGTCTTCCCGTTGCTGCCGGTGATGGCAACCACCGGAATCCCACGGTCCCCGATCAGGGCGCCCAGGATGCCCGGGTCGATGCGCCTGGCAATCATCCCGGGTAGCGAGGTCCCGCCACCGCGGCCGGTGAGGCGGGTGGCGGCGGCGGCCGTCTTGCCCGCCAGCAGGGCCGCGAACCGCCGCGGCGTCAGCGGGGGAGCGCGTCGGGGCGGTGGGAGCTGGAAGCGAGGCATCGGCTCAGCCCCGGCGATGGCATCGGTCGAATCGCGGGTTTTCACCATCGGCGGCTACGTCAAGTCGATGAAGACGTTCTTCACTTCGGTGTACAGCTCCAGCGCGTGCATCCCGAGCTCGCGGCCGATGCCGGACATCTTGTAACCGCCGAAGGGTGCCTCGGTGTGCACGCTGCTGTTGGTGTTCACGGAGAGGACACCCGCGCGAACCCCCTTGGCGACGCGCAGCGCCTTGCCGATATCCCGGCTCCAGATCGAGCCGGACAGGCCGTACGGCGTGTCGTTGGCGAGGCGAATGGCCTCGGCTTCGTCGCCGAACGGGATGATCGCGACCACGGGCCCAAAGATCTCCTCCCGCACGATTCGCATGTCGACGCGGCAGCCGTCGAAGATGGTTGGCGTCAGGTAGGCGCCCTGGTCGAACGGCTCGCCGCTCGGTGCCTCGCCCCCGTACACCAGCTCCGCGCCCTCGGCTCGCCCGATCCCGATGTAGTCGAGCACCCGTTCCCGCTGCCGCTGGCTGACGAGCGTCCCCATCTGCGTCTTGTCGTCAGCAGGATCTCCGACGATGACGCCCTTCGTCGCTTCGGTGAAGAGTTCGAC
>JALYTG010000203.1 GCA_030854405.1 Chloroflexota bacterium
GCGCATCGCCGCCAAGGTCGCCAACCGAGAGGAGGAGGAATATTTCCGCCAAATCGTCAAGCCGGCCCTCGGCGGCGAGCGTATCGAGTTCCTTGGCGAAGTCGCTCCGGCGGACCGAGACCCGCTGCTGGCGGGCGCGCTCGCGACCCTGATGCTCGGCGCATGGCCCGAGCCGTTCGGGCTGGTTGCGATCGAGTCCCTCGGGACGGGCACGCCGGTGATCGGCCGTCGCGCAGGAGCGTTGACCGAGATCGTCGAGCACGGCGTCGACGGGTTCCTGGTGGATGACGTCGCCGAGGCCGCGCTGGCGGTCGAGATGGTGCGCGATCTCGATCGCTCGGCGATCCGAGCACGAGCGCTCGAGCGCTTCTCCGCCGCCCGGATGGTCGACGAGTACGAGGCCCTCTATCGCCGGCTGATCGCGGAGCACCGTCCGATTCCGGCCCGCTCAGCCGGCTGAGCGGGGACGCGGCGCGGTCCGGGCTCGCGAACGCAGTCGCGACCCCCGGGACTGCAGGGCACGCACCCGCGCCGTTCCCCCGCTGCGTGGAGATTGGCACTCCACCGCTTACCGGCCGCTTACCACCCGATTACCGCAGCGGTTCGGGTGGCGGCGCGCGCATAATCAGCGGCAATGAGTCATCGTCGATCCGGACTGGTTGCGCTCCTGCTGCCGCTGCTCGGCATAGGCCTGGTGCTCGGCTTCGCCCGTCCCGCGCTCGGCGCCCAGTTCGAGTCGGGCGACACCAGGACGATCGCAGCCGATGAAACGATCGACGGCAGCCTCTACTTCGCAGGCCAGACCCTCGTCGTCAACGGCACGATCAACGGCGATCTCCTCGCGGCAGCGTCGCAGATCGTGATCAACGGCCACGTCAGCGGCTCGGTCATGGGGGCCGCACAGTCGCTGGAGCTGAACGGACAGGTTGATGGAGCCACGCGCGTCGCCGGGCAGAGCATCACACTGAGTGGCGCGGTCGGCAAGGAGGTCGTGGTATTCGCTTCCGACGTCGTCGTCAGCCCGACCGCGACGATCGGCGATGGGATGATGGCTGGGGTCGCCACCCTGTCGATGGACGGCGCGATCGGCGGAGACCTGACCGGCAACATGGGCACGCTCAGCATGGGCGGTCAGGTCGACGGGTCGGTGGACGTGGAGGCGGGCTCGGTCAGCGTCGGTCCCGCAGGACGGATCGGCGGAGACCTGCGCTATCGAAGCCGGAACGCTGCGCAGGTCGCTCCTGGCGCTCAGATCACCGGCCGCACCGAGCGCCTCGAGCCGACGGTAGAGCAGCAGAGCCCGCTCGACGACAACCCGTTCCTCAACCTGCTCGGCCTCTGGGTCGGCCTGCTGGTGCTGGGATACCTGCTCCTCGTCGTGCGCCCCGCGCACATGGCTGGCGTGGGCCAGGAGATCCGCCTGCGGCCGGTGCCGAGCTTCGGCGTTGGCGTCCTGGTCTGGATCGGCCAGATCGCTGCCCTGGTAGTGCTCGGCGTGCTGGCCGTATTGTTCGGGCTTCTGCTCCCGCAGCTCGGCGGGGCGTTTGTCGCTCCGATCATCGTTGTGGTGCTGTTGACCATCGTCGTCGCCCTCGTGGCCCAGGTGTATGTTGCCGCTGGAATCGGCCAGGCCATCGCCTCGCGCGCTGACCTTTCAGCGTGGCTTGCCTACCCCATTGGCGCGCTGATCTGGGCACTCCTCCTGAGCCTTGCCACGTTCGTTCACGGGGCGCTCGGCGCACTCCTCTACTTTATCGCCTGGTTCCTCGCGCTGGGTGCGCTCGCGCTCCATGTCATGCGACGACGGCGAGCCGAGGCGGTCGAGGCGACCGCCGCGGCTCAGATGGCGGTCGCAGAGACGTCACCCCCGCCTCCCGAGATCAGCTGAGGCTCGACCGCAGAACCCGAAGCGGGTCGCCCTTGCCCGATACGACTCGTAATCGTGATAAGCGACGATCTGGCCGATTCCGGCTGATCGCGTCGGGCAACAACCGGGCACGATCGCCCGCGTCGCCGGCGGCTAGACGGCGAGCGGCTCCCGGTACTCGCCGTACACGTGGCGGAGGATGCCGCACATCTCGCCGATCGTGGCGTAGGCCTCGACCGCGGCTATGATCGCCGGCATCAGGTTGGTGTGGCCGCCCGTCGCCTCTTCCCGCAGTCGCGTCAACGCGGCGGCGTGCCCCGAAGCATCGCGCTCGGCCCGCACACCGGCCAGGCGATCGAGGTGGCGCAGTTCCTGCTCCTTGCTGATGATCAGCAGCGGGATCCGCAGCTCCTCGTCGGGATCCGCGTACCTGGTGACACCAACGATCTCGCGCTCGTGCTGCTCGACCTCACGCGACTGCTCGTACGCGGCGTCCGCGATCTCGGCCTGCGGGTAGCCGGTCTCGATCGCGCGGACCATGCCACCCAGCTCATCGATGCGCCTGATGTACGCCCAGGCGCGTTGCTCGGTCTGGTTGGTGAGCGTCTCCACGAAGTACGAGCCGCCGAGCGGATCAACGGTCGAGGCGACGCCCGACTCCTCGGCGAGGATCTGCTGCTGGCGCAGGGCAAGCATGGCGGCATCCTCCGACGGAACCGCCCACGCCTCGTCGTACGCATCGGTATGGAGGCTCTGGGTGCCGCCCAGCACGCCGGCGAGCGCCTGAATGGCGACCCGGGTGAGGTTGTTCAGCGGCTGCTGAGCAGTGAGGGAGACACCGGCGGTCTGGGTATGAAAGCGCATCCAGGTCGAGCGCTCGTTCTCTGCCCCGAAGCGCTCGCGGCAGAGCTTGTACCAGATCCGGCGCGCGGCGCGGAACTTGGCGATCTCCTCGAAGAAGTCGTTATGGCTGTTGAAGAAGAACGAGAGGCGCGGCGCGAAGTCATCGAAGCGCAGCCCGCGGGCGAGGGCATCCTCGACGTACGCGATCCCGTCGGCGATCGTGAAGGCGAGCTCCTGCACCGCGGTCGAGCCCGCCTCGCGGATGTGGTAGCCGCTGATGCTGATGGTGTTCCAGCGCGGCAGCTCGCGCGTGCCGAACTCGACCGTATCGGTCACCAGCTTGAGCGAGGGGGCGGGCGGGAAGATGTACTCCTTCTGGGCGATGAACTCCTTGAGGATGTCGTTCTGCAGCGTCCCCGACAGCTGGGCACGGGGCACACCCATCTTCTCGGCAGCCACGATGTACATCGCCCAGATCATGGCGGCCGGCGAGTTGATGGTCATCGAGGTGCTGATCTCGCCCACCGGCAATCCGGCCAGCAGCAGCTCCATATCGGCCAGGCTGCTGACCGCCACCCCGCAGGTGCCGAACTCTCCCTCGGCCAGCGGTTCGTCGTGGTCGTAGCCGTAGAGGGTCGGCATGTCGTAGGCGATCGAAAGCCCTGTGCCGCCGGCAGCGATCAGCTTCTTGAAGCGATCGTTGGTGTCCTCTGCGGTGCCGAACCCTGCGAACATGCGCATCGTCCAGAGGCGCCCGCGATGCCCGGTCGGGTGGATCCCGCGCGTGAATGGCGGCTCGCCGGGCAGTCCCAGGTCGTCGATCTCGTCCCAGCCGGGTGGCCGATCCGTGGACGGGCTGAACCGATAGCGCGGGCGGGCCGTGTCCGGGTCGTTGGCCGGATCGGCCAGGTCGGCGGGCGTATACAGCCGATCAATTTCGACCCCGGACTGCGTGATGAATCGGTCCCTGCGCTCGGGGCCCTTCTCGAGGGCGGGGCGCAGGCGCTCGGCCTCCCAACGCTCCTGGTGCTCGCTCCAGCGCTTCCGGTCGCTCACGGCGCAAGTGTGCGGGCAAGACCGATGCCCCCGCAACCGCCGGACCGATTCCGGCACGCGCGGTGCATGAGCCATCAGCGTGATTGGGTTGTTACGACGGTTGCTGGAGGGCTGGTTGCCGATACGGCTGGTGCCGCGCATCGCGGGCGGCAGTCAGGCTCCGTCGCGCCGTCTGTCGACTCGCTCGCCGCGCGTCAGGCCGGCCAATACGCCGCGTGCAGGCGTCTCCAGGCTAGGGGTAGAGCCCGCGCAGGGTCGTTGCCTCGGCAACACGAGAGACCGCGACCATCATCGCCGCAGCACGCAGATTGACCTTCTCCGCATCGGCCATCGCCTGTACGGAGCCGAACGCATCGTCCATCGCCTCGTCGAGGCGCGCGGCGATCTCGTCACGGGTCCAGAAGAAGGCCTGCATGTCCTGCACCCACTCGAAGTAGGCCACCACCAACGAGCCGGCGGTGCAGATGACGTCCGGGATGACGGTGATGCCGCGCTCGGAGAGCATCGCATCGGCCTCGGGGGTGACGGCGCCGTTGGCCACCTCGGCCACCGTCCTGGCGCGCACCGCGGCCGCGTTGGAGCCGGTGATCTGGCCCTGCAGCCCGGCCGGCACCAGCAGGTCGCAATCGATGGCGAGCACCTCCGCCTTGGTCACCTGTTCGGCGTCGGGAAGGCCGCGAATGGCATCGTGCTCGCGCATCCAGCCGATTGCGCGCTCCACGTCGATGCCGCGCAGGTTGCGCGCCCCGGCGCGGTCATCCGCGATCGCCACCACGATGGCGCCCGCCCGGCTCAGCTGCTGGGCCAGCGTCATGCCAACCCGGCCGAAGCCCTGGATTGCGACGCGCGCCCCCTCGAGGGCCGTCCCCCTGACTCGCGCGGCGGCCGCGATGCAGCGCATCGCGCCAAGGCTGGTCG
>JALYTG010000204.1 GCA_030854405.1 Chloroflexota bacterium
ACTCGATTCTTTACTTCGTGAACCATAGGTAAAGAATAGGCAGCGCTGTCAACCATCCGTTTGCACCACGGACGCCATAATTGACCGATGACGACCTCACCGCTCGACGACGCCTTCGATCACCACATCTGGGCCACGCTCCGCGTCATCGACGCGTGCGAGCCACTAAGCCCCGAACAGCTCGAGGCCACCGTCCCCGGAACATACGGCTCCATCATCGAGACGCTCCGCCATCTCGTGGGCGCCGACGCGGCGTACCTGTGGGTCATGACCGATGGAAGCAGGCCGCAGGTCGAGGAGGAAACAATGGACCTCCCGGCCATGCGAGCCGCTATGGTCGACAACGAGCCGATATGGGCCGAGCTCCTCGCGCAGAATCCGGACATGAGCCGGATGGTCGTGCGGCAGCGTGACGATGGCTCCGCGGGCCACGCCCCGCTGAGCATCCGGCTCGCGCAGGCGCTGCACCACGGAACGGATCACCGGAGCCAGATCTGCACGGCGCTGACGACGCTCGGCATCGCACCGCCGGAGATCGACGTCTGGGCTTACGCCGAGCAGGACGGCCGCGCCTTCGAGACCCCGCCCCCATCCTGAACCGATGAGAGCCGTCGTCCACGACCGATACGGCCCTCCGGAGGTGCTTCGGCTCGAGGAGGTCGAGCGCCCCGAGCCCTTCGAACGCCAGGTCCTCGTCAGGGTCCACGCGACGACGGTTAACCGGACGGACTGCGGTCTTCGCAGCGCCGAGCTGCCCATCTCGCGCTTCGTTACCGGCCTGCGCCGACCGAAGAACAGGATCCTCGGCATGGAGTTCGCCGGTGAGGTCGAGGCGATCGGCGCAGCTGTCAGCGAGTTCAAGGTCGGCGACCAGGTCTTCGGCGTCACGGGCTCCGGCGCCCACGCCGAGTTCGTCTGCATGCGGGAGGCCGGACCGCTGGCCCACAAGCCGGCGGGCATGAGCTTCGACGAGGCCGCCGCGGTCTGCGACGGAGCAAGCCTCGCCCTGGCCTGCCTGCGCAAGGCCGATGTCACCGACGGGCGCAGCATCCTCATCTACGGCGCGTCTGGATCCGTCGGAACCGCAGCCGTGCAGCTGGCCAAGAACTTCGGTACCCACGTCACGGCCGTATGCAACACCAAGAACCTCGAGCTCGTGCGATCGCTGGGAGCCGACGAGGTCATCGACTACACCCAGGAGGACTTCACCAAGAACGGCAAGACCTACGACGTCATCTTCGACGCCGTCGGCAAGCACTCGTTCAGGCGGAGCCGAGGCTCACTGAAGGCAAACGGGACCTACCTCGAAACCGACCTCGGCTTCATGTGGCACGTTCCACTGCTCCTCCTGGTGACCCGGTGGATCGGGAACAAGAAGGTGAAGCTCGGGATCACCCGATACACGAAGGAGGACGTTCTCTTCCTCAAGGAGCTCATCGAGTCCGGGAAGTACCGGGCAGTCATCGACCGCCGATACCCGTTGGAGGACGTGATCGAGGCGACGAAGTACGTCGAGACAGGGCAGAAGACAGGAAATGTAGTCCTGACGGTCATCGACGAAACCTCAAAGGAGGTCGCCCATGTTTGAGTCGCCGCTGACGGGTGCCATCCTGTTGGGCGTCATCTTCGGCTCGCTCGCAGCGATCCTCTCCCGCATGCGCGCGCTCGATGCACGCCACGCCGCAGTCGCTGGCATCGGCTTCGGCCTCGTTTTCGGAGTGCTTCGCCTGGCGGTCAGCAGCGCTGATGCGACAAGTCCCATCGAGCTGCCGATCGTCGTCCTCATCGCTGCCCTGGGTGGTTCCCTCAGCCAATGGGCGTTCGATCACCGAAGGACCCTGCCCGGCTGATCTACCGATCAGGCACTGTCGGCCCCGCAAGCCCGGAGCTCATCGTCGTCGCCCCCGCGGCTCCGGCGGCCGCGCAAAGCTGACACATCCCGCCGTCAGAAAACGACGCGCGTCCCGAGGGTCTCCGTCTGCGCGCCGCGGCCACTCAGCGCGCGGGCGAACTCGATAGCGTCGACTTTGATCTGCGGCTCACCAATACCGGCTTCAAACCAGCCGCCGGCCGGTCCGCCCAGCACCAGGCTGAAGGGGCGGCCGTGCTTCTTCGCCCAGTCCAAGACGAGGTCCTCGACGATGCGACCGTCGTGCTCCGGCGTGAGCACCGTGTCCCGCCCGGTTGCTCGAGCGATGTCCACGCGGTGCATCCACGTGTCGCGGGTGAGGATCACCTCGTACAGCTCCCGAAAGCTGAAGCGGCCGCCGTCGTCCTGCATCGACACCGGGATCCAGCGGAGGCGGCGTCGCCAGCGCAGCACCTTCGGGATCACGTCTTCATACCTCGCGATCAGCTCCGCGGTGGTGGCGCCGGCTCGCTCTCGGACCTGGACCGCGTTGGCGCCATCGACGGGCGAGTGGCCATCCGCTTCACCGCGCTTCAGGAGCTGCGCCCCGAGCCGGTATTGGTGGACCATCTCCGACGGCTTCGAAAACCCTTCGGCGGCTCCGACGAGGTGCCCGAGCATGGCGCGCACGTCCCACGCCGTGCACTCGGTGGGACGTGTCCAGTCGCCGTCCCCCAGCGTGCGGAGGAACTCCAGCATGCGGCGGTACTCGGCGGCGGCCAACGCCCACAGCTCGTCACCGGCAATCCGCTTTCTCGAATCGAGCTGCGTCGCCTGCGCTGACTCGCTCACCCCGGCTCCTCCTGTCTCAGCGGTCTAGGACCTTCGTCGAGCACCGCAAGCAGGCGCTTCGGTGCCGTCAGCCGATACGCCTCTTCGATGAGGTCGGCGACGAGGTCCCAGTCCTGGTCGACCTCGAGCGAGATACCGATCCAGCCGTGGACGCCCACGTAGGGAGGCACGAAGAACCGATCCGGGTCACCCTCGACCAGCGCCCGCTGAGCACCCGCCGGCGCCTTGCACCAGATCCCCCATCGCCCCGCGTGCGCGTCGTGCCGCATCGCGAAGATCCTGTCCCGAACGCGCCACGAAGGATTGCCTACCCCGCCGCCTTCGGTGGCCTCCGGCAGCGCCAGGCAGATCGCGCGCACCCGCTCGAGCAGCTCGTCGCCCCCGGCCTCAAGCCGCGAATCCATGGCCGCCATCTCCGAAGAATAGGCGTCAGGCATGCCGGTGACGGCGCTCGTCCGTCTACCCGTTGAGCAGGAAAGCGCTGTACCGCTCTTCTAGACGAGCCCGATCCGGCTGGAGCGAGGCCTCGCGAGGCACGATGATCGTTCGCTCGTGCATCTCCTTGAGGCCGTGGAGCAGCATCGGACCATCCTCCTCGTCGAGGATCGCTCGGCGAACCTGGATGACGTAATCAGGGCGGACGGTCAGGAAATGCCGATCGAACGCCGCATGATGGAGCTTGCACAAAGAGAGGCCGTTTGAGACGACTGGCTCACCGGTCTCCGCCGAGTCAGCGGTGATGTGCGCCGCATCGAGCAGCTCCTGATGGCGTAGCTGGCAGAAGGCGCATCGCGTCCGGTACGCCTCTATCACCCTCGCTCGGAAGGCCTGCTGGTGGAGGCGCCGCCGCACCAGCGAGGTGACATATTCGCGCCGAATCTCCGCTCGGTTCTCGGCGATGACCGATGCGGGCGGCTCGCCGGCGAGCGATAGCTGCGGGACGTCATCGACGGCGACATCGAACGTGAGCTCCTGCGGCCGATCTCCGACGATGAAGACCGGAAACGCCGGCAGATACTGCCCAGGCTGCACCCGGTAGAAGTACACGAGCGGCACCTGGCGCTGCATCGCATGCCGCAGTCCGCGGTTGTCCGCGTGCGCCGGATCGGTACCTCGGTACCGATATCGCAGCAAGCCGCCGGATCCCGCCTCATCGTCATACGGCCCGCCAGGGATCGTCGTAATCGACAGCGGTGCAGCACTCATGATCTGCGGCTTGAAGATGCCCTGCGGTCCGAGCAGCGGCACCCGCACACCGTCGAACAGGAAGCCTTCGGCCAGCAGCGCCCGGGGCAGCACCTCGCCTATAACGTCCATCTGCGCTCGAAGCCACTGGAACGCTGCCAGCCGCACCCGATGATCGAGATCCGTCGTCATGGTCGAATCGAGTCCTGCTTGCGTCATTAGTTCTTGCTTATCCAGGTCACTGGCCACTGTGATCCGGTCGGCTGCGTGGGAATTGGATCGTAAGCCGCCGGTAAGCGGCCTACCCGACGATCTAGCGCGTGCCGACATTGCACCGAAAGCGGGGTACAGCTTCCGATTCCGAGCGTCTGATCGCGGCGAGCCGCCACACGTCCACGTCAGCGGAAACGGTGGAGCCGTGAAGATCTGGCTGGCAGGTCTCGAGATCGCGTCAAGCCAAGGCTACAATCAGCGGCAGCTGCGTCACATCATTTCAATCGCGAGGGAGCAGGCAGGCGACTTTATGGACCAATGGCATGAGTTCTTCGACTGAGTCGGCAATGCGACCGGCGATTGCCACCGGCGCACGCGTGACCGACGACCGACTGTTCGTCGTCCTCAGCGACGGGCGCGAGATCAGCGTGCCCCTGGCGGACTACCCACGACTCATGAATGCCACGCCGGCCGAGCGTCGCAAGTGGGAAATTACGGACTTCGGCACAGCCCTCCGCTGGCCCGACATCGACGAGGACATCGGTGTGGCCGGGGTGCTGGGCGTTCC
>JALYTG010000205.1:0-3157 GCA_030854405.1 Chloroflexota bacterium
CCGGCGGCGATCGGCGCCCAGCTCGCCGCCCCGGATCGGCAGGTCCTCGCCATCTGTGGCGACGGCGACTTCCTGCAGACGATGCAGGAGCTGGCCACCGCGGCCATGCTCGACTCACCCGTCTGCACCGTGATCCTCAACAATTCAGGCTGGATCAGCATCAAGGGCGGGCAGGACGCGTTCTTCGGCCGCACCGCGATCACCGACTTCCTGCGCTCGGACGGCAGTCTCTACTCGCCCGATTTCGTCTCGATCGGCCGTGGCTTTGGCATCGAGGCGGTGGGGGTCGACCATCCTGACGATGTGCGACCGGCGGTGGAGCGCGCCCTCGCCAGCCGCGGCCCTTCACTCGTGGTGGTCAATGTGGAGCGTGACCTGGCGCTGGCCGGCCCCGACAAGACCGGCTGGTGGGACGTACCGGTACCGGAGTCCCACCCCGACGTGCGCGCGCGCCAGGACCAGGGTCGAGCGGAGGAGCAGCACGAGTGACCCCGGCGGCCCGCGTCGGAGCCGCTAACCCATCCGCGTCAGGATCGCCTCGCGGTCGAAGACCCAGGAGCCCAAGGCCAGGCTCAGACCGATCAACATTGCGACCGCAAGGTCGCCGATCAGGACCTGCTGAACGCTGAAGCTCGCATGGCCTCCGAAGAACTGGGCCACCGCAAGGGCGATGATCGGGATCACCACAAAGCCGCCGATCTGTTGGGCGGTGCGCGCGTCGTTGACGCGGCTGCTGACGATGATGCCGAGCAGCACGCTGAAGAGGCAGATGAGCGGTACCAGGCTCACCATCGCAAGCCGCCAGGTGTCATTGAAGATCAGCTTCGTGAGAATCGGGTCACCGATCGCCCCGTTGACCAGGCCGTAAGCCACGAATACCGCCCAGGTGGCGAGCACCGCCGGCAGCGCCGCGGCGATCGCCTTGCCGGCAAGCAGCTCGCTCACCTCCATCGGCGTCGCCAGCTGCGGCTCCAACGAACGCGACTGCTTCTCGCCGATCACCGACTGAGTGGCGATCGCCATCGGCACCATGGCCGGAATGAGGAGGAAGTAGGCCATGAAGTTGAGCACGATGAAGCCCTCGGCGGCGATGAGCGGCGGCAGGCCCGGGAAGTTCGAAGTGAACTGCTCGACCTGCCGCAACCGTTCCTCGTCGAGGCCGCTCAGCTCCAGAAACGCGACCAGCCCGGTCGGGATGGCGGCGAACACGATCGCAGGCAGCACCACGGCGCCCAGCAGCAGCCGGTTGGAGAGGATGTCGCGTGCCTCCTTGACGAAGACCGCCCATACGAAGCCCGCTCGCATCGTTCCAGCCCTACGCGGCCCCGGCCGCAAGATCCCGCTCTCCCGCCTCACCCACGAGCTGAAGGTAGACCTCTTCCAGGGAGGCGGCCTCTTCACTGACGCTGATGATCCGTGCCCCCTCTGCCACCAGGGCGCGGACGAGCTCCGGATTATCGGTGCGCGGATCGCGGACCTCGACCAGCAGCCGGTGTCCCTGGCTGCGCACGCCAAGCACGAAGCGCAGCAGGCTCAAGGCATCGACGAATGACTCCGCCGGCCGCGCGCCGCCCAGCTCGACCCGGACGTTCGCTGCTCCGCCGAAGCGGCGCAGCCGCGCAGGCGTGTCAACGAGAAGCAGGGTGCCGCGCAGGATCCCGATCCGATCGCAGAGACGCTCGGCCTCGTCGAGGTTGTGAGTGCAGACCACCACCGAGCGGCCGACGTCGCGCAGGCCGGCCACGAAGTCACGGACCGTCTTGGCCGCCGACGGGTCGAGGCTGCTGGTCGGCTCGTCGAGGTAGATCACCGGCGGCTCGTGGAGCAGCGCTCGGGCGATCGCCACCTTCTGTCGCATCCCCTTGCTGAAGCCGCCCACCCGCCGATCTCCCTCGCCATCCAGGCCCACGAGCCCCAGGTAGCGGTTCACGGCGCTCCGCAGGCTCCCGCCACGCAGGCCGTAGAGCCGGCCGTAGTAGGCGAGGTTCTGTCGCGCGGTGAGCTTCTCGTGCAGGCCGGGGCTCTCCGTCAGGATGCCGGTCGAGGCTCGGATCCGCTGAGAGTCAGCCCCGAGCCGTTGCCCGTTGATAACGGCACCTCCGGCGGAGGGCGCGATCAGCCCGGCCAGCATGCGCACCGTGGTCGTCTTGCCGGCGCCGTTCGGGCCGAGCAGACCGAAGATCTCCCCCTCGCCAACCGTGAACGAGAGGTCGTGCACCGCGGTCAGATGGCCGAAGCGCTTCCCAAGGGCAATCGCCTCGATCATCGGCCCGGCCGCACGCGGTCCAGGTGCGCGCCAAGGCGGTGCCATCGGCGCGCGTTGCCGTCGACCGGCTGGTCTCCACGCAAGGCACCGGCGAAGGAGCGCTGGTCGGGGCGGACATCGGCGGTCACCTTCCCGTCCGCGAGCCGCATCACGCGATCAGCCTCCGGCCCGATATTTGCGGATCACTTCTCCCATGGGCCGCTGAGACTAGCAGTACAGTGCCTCCCCTGCCGTTGAGGGCCAGGCGCCGCGAACGTCGCCTGCCGCGGGCTCCAGCCTCGGGTCGCCGGCACACCTCGTGGCATCGCGGTTGCCTCACACTGCCCCCATGACTGAACGGACCATCTCGACTGACCGGCCCTTCGAGGGGCGCCTCATCAACCTGCGCGTCGACGAAGTGGAGCTCGACGACGGCCGGCGCGTGCGGCGCGAGGTGGTCGAGCACCCGGGAGCAGCCGCCATGCTGGCCTGGGACGGCGAGCGTCTGGCAATGGAGCGCCAGTGGCGGCACGCCGCGGGACGGGAGCTCCTCGAAATCCCAGCCGGGACGATAGACCCCGGCGAAGAAGCGCTGGACACGGCGGCACGGGAGCTCCGCGAGGAGGTCTCGCTCGGGGCGGCGCATTGGGAGGCCGGACCACGTTTCTTCACCGCCCCCGGTTTCTGCACGGAGGTTATCCAGCTATTCCTCGCGACCGAGCTGAGCGATCTGCCGGGCGTTTCCGAAGCCGACGAGCAGATCGAGCTCGTCTGGCTGAGCCTGGCCGATGCGCTGGGCGCGATCGACTCCGGCGCGGTAACCGACGCGAAGTCGATCGCCGGCATCTACTGGATCGCGAACCGGCTCGCCCGATGACCCTGAGCGGGGACCCGGAGGAGTCGGCCGAGGAG
>JALYTG010000205.1:3167-4665 GCA_030854405.1 Chloroflexota bacterium
ATCGCCGGCGTCTACTGGCTCGCCCGAAGGCTCGCCCACTGAGATGGCAGATGATCCGGATGAATCGGCAGAGGAGGCTGGCCTCGTCTACGTGACCGACGCGGCCGCGGGAGTACGCCGCAAGCGCGTCGGCGCCGGCTTCACCTATGTCGGTCAAGACGGAGCGCCGATTCGCGATCCAAAGCGGCTGGCCTGGTTCAAGCGCCTCGCCATCCCACCCGCCTGGACCGATGTCTGGATCTGCGCCAGCAAGCGTGGCCATCTGCAGGCGACCGGGCGTGACGCTCGCGGACGGAAGGTCTACCGCTATCACCCCCGCTGGCGAGCGGTTCGGGACGATGCCAAGTTCGACCACATGATTGCCTTCGCGCGCGCGCTGCCCGCGATCAGAAAGCGGGTCGCCAGGGACCTGCGGCGCGCCGGGCTGCCGCGCGAGAAGGTGCTGGCCACGGTCGTCAGCCTGCTGGAACGGACGAACATGCGGGTCGGCAACGAGGAGTACGCCCGCGAGAACCGGTCCTTCGGGCTCACGACCCTCCGGGTCCGGCACGCGAAGATCCGCGGCGCGAAGATGGTATTCACCTTCCAGGGCAAGTCCGGACGCGAGCACCGCGTGCCGCTCAGCGACCGGCGGCTGGCGGCGATCGTGAAGCGCTGCCGGGAGCTGCCCGGCCAGGCCCTGTTCCAGTACCTGGACGACGAAGGTGAGCGCCGGAGCGTCAGCTCGGACGATGTGAACTCCTACCTGACGGAGATCACCGGCGAGGATTTCACGGCAAAGGACTTCCGGACCTGGGCGGGGACCGTCGTCGCGGCCCGAGAGCTCGCCGCGCTCGCGGCCTTCGATTCGGAGCCTCAGGGCAAGAAGAACATCGTCCTAGCCATCGAGCATGTCGGCGAGTCGCTGGGCAATACGCCTGCGGTGAGCCGCAACAGCTACGTCCATCCGGCCGTGACCGACGCGTATCTCGAGGGCGAGGTGATTCGAGTGGTACGCAGCGCCGCGGGCTCGCGCCGTCGCAGTCCGTCCGGGTTGACCCGGGAGGAGGCCGCCCTGCTCGTCCTGCTCCATCGTCGGCTGGTCGCAGAACGGGAGCCGGGTCGCCGACCGACGGAGGCTCAGGCTGCCTCGAGGCGCTCGAGCGCGCGCCGGTAGTCCTCGTTCTCCGGCTTGAACGTTACCGCGAGCCTCAGGTGGTGCCGCGCCGCCTCCGCATCGCCCAAGCGTGTCGCCGACAGGCCGAGTCCGAAGTGCGCATAGTGAGCGACCGGGTCCCGCTCGACGATGGCCCGGAAGCGTTCCGCGGCCAGGGCTGGCTGGCCCTGGCCGTAGTAGGCGCGCCCTAGGGCCTCGAGGATCGAGGCCTTGCCCGGCTCGAGCTGCGCGGCCCGTTCGAGGATGACCGCAGCCGCCCCGGGATGGCCCTGCTCCAACAGCCGGGACCCGCGCCGGAAGAGCTCGTACGCGGAATCGCGCTCGATCGGCTCCATCTTGTCA
>JALYTG010000048.1 GCA_030854405.1 Chloroflexota bacterium
GGCGGAGGGGATCGAAACGCTCGAGCAGGCCCGCCGCATGCGCGCCATGGGCTGCACGTACGGGCAGGGCTACTACTTCGCCCACCCACTGGCGGAAGCGCAGATCGAGGGCGGCGGGCAGTGGCTCGAGACTGCGGTGCACGAGGAGCGCGCAGAGCGCGCGCCGCGACGTATCGGGACGAACCCAGCCGCCTCCGCAGACCCGGCGGCTGCCTGAGCGAGCCCCGCACTTGCCGGGTGCATACGTTGGCTGTACGCTGCGTTCACCTTGACTGAGAGCCACGCCCCGATCTGCGCCCGCTGCATCTGCCGCTGCAGCTGTCCGTAGGCGGGAGGAGCTCCGCTCCCGCTCGTACGGCGCGCAACCGCCTCGGTTGTCGGTCCTCGGCCCTCCTTCCGCCCTCGTTCGTTCCTTCATCCGGCCTGCCCCGGCCCCTGGAGCACCACCCATGTCAGCCCACCACCCCCGAACCGCCGATCCGTATCGCGACCTCGACGTCATCGACTCCCGAGCGCCGCGCTTCAATCAGACGACTGTCGGCCTGGTATCTCTGCTCGCCGTCCTCACGGGCTGGTGGCCGCTGCTGGCGCTGCTCGCCACCCAGCTGGCGATCGGCCTGCGCTTCGGTCGTCGCTACTGCCTGCCCTGCGTCGCCTACTTCGAGATCGTCCAGCCACGCTTCGGCGAGGGACCCATCGAAGACTCGCGCCCACCGCGCTTCGCGAACCTGGTAGGCCTGGTCGTCCTGACGGGCGCATCGGTCTCATACCTGTTCGGGCTCGCGACGCTGGGTGCGACCCTCGGGCTGCTGGTCAGCGGGCTGGCACTCCTGGCGGCGGTAACCGGCTTCTGCGCCGGCTGCCAGCTCTACCGCCTCGGCGCACGATTGCGGGGTATCCGCGGCCACGAGCTGCGCCGGATCGAGCTCGCCGACGTTGGTCTCGGGGAGCCTGTCGGTGACACGATCGTGGCATTCGGCCACCCATTGTGCACCGACTGCACGACCCTTCTCGAGGACCTTCGGTCTGCCGGACGCCGCTTCGTGAACGTGGATGTTCGGGCCCGACCGGAGCTTGCCCGCAAGTATGGGATCGTGCTCGTGCCCACCGCCGTGGAGGTGGCCGCGGACGGTCGGGTCATCTCCCGCCTGGCCGGCTGACGCTGATGAGGTCCGCCTCTGGCAAGGCCTCCTCGTTCACCGAATCGGTCATTCGCGAGATGACGCGCCTGGCCATCGCCCACGGCGCCGTGAACCTCGCCCAGGGGATGCCGGACTTCGCATGCCCATCCGAGCTCAAGGAGGCCGCCTGCGCCGCCATCGAGGCCGATCTCAACCAGTACGCCATCACCTGGGGCGCTGCCGACCTGCGCGCGGCGATCGCCACCAAGACGGACCGGCACTATCCCGGTTGGCGCGTCGACCCGCAGACCGATGTGACGGTCACTTGCGGCGCCACCGAGGGCATGATCGCCTCGATGCTGGCCCTGCTCGATCCCGGCGATGAGCTGATTGTCTTCGAGCCGTTCTACGAGAACTACGGGCCCGATGCCATCCTCTCCGGCGCCATCCCGCGCTACGTGACTCTTCACGAGCCGGACTGGTCCTTCGACGAGATGGAGCTGCGAACCGCGTTCGGGCCTCGCACGCGCGGGATCGTCCTGAACTCGCCACATAACCCGACCGGCAAGGTCTTCTCCCGCTCGGAGCTCGAGTTCATCGCCGAACTCTGCATCAAGCACGACGTCGTGGCCTTCACCGATGAGATCTACGAGCACATCGTCTACACCGGCTCGCACATCCCGTTGGCCACGCTGCCCGGCATGGCCGAGCGGACGGTCGCCATCAACTCCCTCTCGAAGACCTACTCGGTAACCGGCTGGCGGGTCGGCTGGGTCATTGCGCCTGCGGCGCTGACAAACGCCATCCGCAAGGTCCATGACTTCCTGACCGTGGGAGCGGCCGCTCCACTTCAGGCCGCGGGGGCGGTGGCGCTCTCCCTGCCGGATGGCTACTACGCGGACATCGCCGCCGCCTACCGTGAGCGGCGTGATCTGCTCGTCGGTGGCTTGGATGCGGCCGGGTTCCGCACCTTCGCTCCCGACGGGGCGTACTACGTGATGGCCGACATCTCCGCCTTGACCGATACCGACGACGTCACCTTCGCCCGGGCACTGACCGTCGCCCCCGGAGTCGCCAGCGTGCCGGGCTCGTCCTTCTATTCGCGCCCCGCGCTGGGCCGCACGAAGATCCGCTTCGCGTTCCCGAAGGGGCTCGAGACGCTGCGCGTCGCCGTCGATCGGCTCGCGTCCCTGGCTCACTGAGCGCGAGCGGCTCAGGGGCGAGCCGCATTCGGCCAGCAAGCCGCCGGTTATTACCAGGAGTAATCGGTTCGCGCGATCGCGATGCCAGAAGTTGTCTTGTTAGTGTCGCTTCGCCTTGTGACGGGGCATTTCGGGTCCGGCGGTCAGGGCCTCGTTGATCGCTCGACGCGCGCGGAAGGCCGATGGATACGACTCACGCGAGCGCGCGCCGTCGGTGGTGCGGTAATACCAGCTGCGCTCGACCGGGACGAAGAAGATCTCGTGGCCCTGGTATTCCTCGGATGGCTGCTCCGCGACGAGCACCTTTGCGGAGCGGGCGGATGCGCTGGCGGCGCATCGGCCGCAACGGGAAGTGATGATGCCGTGGGGACAGGTGCGACATGCGGCGCAGTGCTCAGGGACGAAGCCGTGGATGCATTCCGGGGTCATTGGCATTCCTGCTAGGGCCACCAGCGTACAGCACCGGGCCGTGCGGCATACTGACCCGTTTGGCTAGATGCCACCGCTGAATGTGTCGCAAACCGCCGGATCGCCGCTCTTGAGGCCCACCCCGAACCAGCGTTGCCGCTGCTCGGACGTCCCGTGGGTCCAGGTCTCGGGAGTCACCTGTCCCTGGACCTGCTGCTGGATCCGGTCATCGCCAACCGCGGACGCGGCGTCGAGCGCCTGGTTGATCTGGTCCTGGGTGACCGGCTCCAGGAAGCCGGTCTCCACCGCGTGCTTGGCCCACACGCCGGAATAGCAATCGGCCTGCAGCTCGGTCCGCACCGAGGCGCTGTCGGGGCCCGTCTCGGTCCCGGGCTGGAGCTTGCCGCCGAGGTTCTGGACGTGGTGGCCGTACTCGTGGGCGATGACGTACGCCTCCGCCATCGGGCCGCCCCGCGCGCCGAAGCGGGTGTGCAGCTCGTCGAAGAAGCCCAGGTCGATGTAGACCGACTGGTCATTCGGACAGTAGAAGGGCCCGACCTGGCTGGAGGCGGTGCCGCAGCCGGTGTTGATGGCATCGGTATAGAAGGTGGTCGGAGCCTCCTTGTAGTCCTGGATCTTCCCGGTCCAGTACGCCTGCACGCTGTTGACATAGCCGATGATCCGGCAGTCCTCGCGCAGGTTGGCGTCGGCGCCGGTCTGGCATTCCTGGCTCAGGTCGTTCGCCTGCCCGGTCCCGACCGTGACGCCCGTCAGCTGGTCGAGCGGGAAGCTCGACGGATCGCCGCCGAGCAGCGTGATCACCAAGTAGGCAACCAGGGCCACGGCGCCCAGACCTCCGCCGACGGCAGCCGCGCTGCTGCCGCGCATGTCGCGCACCTGCCTGGGATCCAGGCGTGCGCCCTTTCTGAACGTCATCCTCACCCTCCTTGCACAACCCCGCACGCGCGGAGCGGCCAAGCGTTCGAACGCAAGTCTCGGGCCAGCAGGACCTCCGAGTTACTCTGAACACTCGACCAGCGACCGGCCAGCGTGGACCGGCGGGACCCGGCTGCGGCGCTCTGCGACACGTCGGCCGCGGTAACATTTCTGCCTGAGCCTCGCTCGAGAAAGGAGCGAGCGCTCCTTCGTATGGGAGGCGATGGGATGGGTGCACGCAAGGTTGCCGGCGACATCGGCAGGGGCGTTGGCAGACGGGCGGGCAAGGTCGCATTGACGGTCGCGGACGCGGCCGGAACCGTCGTCGACGCGGCGGGGACCGCGGCCGGAACCGTCGTCGATGCGGCGGGGACCGTGGTCGACGCCGGCAAGAGCGTGATCCAGGGCATCGGCGACACCAAGCCGATGTCGCGCAGCCGGCGAACCACCTCGAAGCCGGCATCTGCGTCGACGAGCAAGAGCAAGTCGACGTCGGCCGAGCGTGCGAGCACGAAGTCGACGCCCGCCAAGAGCTCGGCCTCGAAGTCAGGACCGGCCAAAGCTCCCAGCGCCGGTTCGGCGGCCAGGTCGACAGCGGCCGAGCGAACGAGCAGCTCTTCCGGCACGAGCCCGAAAAGGTCTGGCGGATCGGGTCGCAAGCGCACCGGCTGATCTGACGGCGGCGGGGTCTAGGCGGCGAGGGCCTCCGTGAGGGAGGGCATGGTCAGCACAGCGAGGAGAGCCCCGGCGAGGATGAGCCCGATTAGGAAAGCCGGCTGCCAGCCACCGGCGACGGTGGCGACGAAGACCGAGACCACCACCAACAGCTGCAGGACGGCGGTGAAGGTATGGACCGATCGCCGGCGGCGGTATGCCTTGCGCGCCGCGACATACGCCGCGATCGCGAAGAGCAGCAGGCCGCCGGCCGCGAACTGGAGCGCAACCATGCTGTCGCCGGCCGTCGGAGCCACCATGCTGAGGAAGATGCACGCGCCCAGCGCGACGGCGCTTTCGAGGCCCAGCAGTGCGGTAAGCAGCACCACCGAAGCCGGTCGAGGAGGCGTGGCCGGCGGGACGTAGGTCGCCTTCATGCGCCGTAGTCTCCGGTAGCGCGCGTGGCAGCGCAAGTAGCGCCGCCCGCCGCCGCGCCTGTGTCATTCCGTCCGGCGATAGGCCACGACCTCCCAGAAGCCGGCCCGCTGGC
Source organism: Chloroflexota bacterium (assembly GCA_030854405.1). The sequence goes on from JALYTG010000048.1 coordinate 4,872, forward strand.
GAGTGATCGGCGCGAATCCGGCGCCCGCCAGGAGCCCGTCGACCAGCGACGCGCGGTGGACGTAGAAGCGCATGCGCCGCCGCATCAGCCACATGAGCCTGTTGAGGATGGCCGCTCCGGCTCTCGTCCACCATCGGTCGACCGGTGCCACGAGGCCGTAGAGGCGTCGAGCGCGCGCAGCCGAGAGACCGATCAATTTCCGCACGTTCGGATAGCAGCAGATGACGCGGTCGAGCGTCACCACGTCGGCGGCCTGGATCTCCGGAGCGAGCTGCACGAAGTCCCCGAAGCGAAATTCGACCCGGTCGGCATATCCGCGCCTGGCCGATTCCTCCCGAGCCACCTCGATGAATGCGGCCGAGTAATCGACATCGAGCGCCCGCGCGGCACCTGCCGCGAGCAATCCGTTGAAGATGGCGCCCACGCCGGCACCGATATCGATCAGCTCCGCGCCCTCGACTCCGGCTTCGGTCAAGGCGCTGATCAGCTGTCTCGCGGCCGCTGAGGGGCCGCTGGTTCGGTAGAGCTCGAGGTCATGCTGCGCCTCGCGCTCATCGAACAGCTCGGCGAAGGCGGGTCCGCAGCAGGGGAGCCGCTCGGGATCCATCAGTGGCCCTCTGCAACGGCGACCATGATCCCTGCAGCGGACTCGCACGCCGCGCGCGTGACGTCGAGGTGCGTGACCGCGCGCACGAGGGTGGGGGTGAACGCGTTCAGCTGGACTCCGCGGTCGCGGCAGGCGGCCACGAAGCCCGCGGCATCGCGGACCGTGAAGACCACGATGTTCGTCTGGACGTGCGCGGGGTCGAGCCCGATGGCGCTGCTCTGCGCCAGCCCTTCCGCCAGCAGTCTCGCATTGGCGTGATCCTCGGCCAGCCGGTCGACGTTGTGCGACAGGGCGTAGCTGCCGGCCGCTGCCAGGATGCCGACCTGGCGCATCGCTCCGCCCTGCATGCGCCGGTAGCGGACCGCGCGGCTGATCAGCTCGCGCGATCCGGCGAGCATCGAGCCGCCTGGCGCGCCCAGCCCCTTAGAGAGCGACAGCCCCACCAGGTCGAACGGCTCGGCAAGCTCGCTCGCTCGAAGCCCAAGAGCGACCGCGGCATTCAGCAGCCGGGCGCCGTCGAGGTAGCACGCCACGTCGCGGGCGTGGGCCGCGCCGCAGATCGCGATTGCATCGGCCTGGGGAAAGACGACGCCGCCCGCCCGGTTGTGGGTGTTCTCGATGATGACGACCGTGGTCGGTGGATAGATGAGGTGCCCCGCCGGCTTGCAGGCGGACTCGAAGTCAGCGGCGGTGAAATTACCATCGGTGCCGACTGCGGTGAACTGAACACCGGTGTTGGCCGCAGCGGCACCGGTCTCGTGCAGGACGATATGCGCTTCGTGGGGCACGACCACGTCGTCGCCCGCACGAGCTAGCGTTCGGAGCGCGACCTGGTTGGTCATCGTGCCGGTCGGCAGAAAGAGGGCAGCCTCCTTGCCAAGCAGCTGGGCCACTTCCTCCTGCAGCCGATTGACGCTCGGATCCTCGCCGTACTGGTCGTCACCAACCTCCGCCTGCGCCATGGCGCGGCGCATGGCAGGGGAGGGAAGAGTCACCGTGTCCGATCGCAGGTCGATGTGCATCTGTGCTCGGTAGCGTGCCACAACGTTCCGCCGCTGCGACCCGGGACCTGTCAGGGCAGCGCGAAGCCCGGCTGCCAGGCCGCGGGCGTGGTCGTGGCCGACCCCGCGATGGCGGCCAGGGCCACCGCGTCGCCACCATCGATCGGGGCGCGGAGGAGTTGGGCCGCGCCAGGGGAAGACCGGACGATGAGTACCTGGCGTCCGTCGGGCGACCAGCCTGCGAACCTGCCGGGTATGACCACCGTCTCGACCGATGGATCAGCCGCCGCGACGACATGGGTACGGGCATCGGCCGGGCCACCGGCACCGTGCTCGCTGTAGGCGATCAGGCGACCATCCGGAGACCACGCCGCGATGTCGCCGCGAGCGATCCGCCGCGGGCTCGCGCCGTCGGCGCCCATCATCCGCACCTCGTTCCCCTCCGCTCCGCCGACGAAGAGGAGCTGCCTGCCGTCGGCCGACCAGAGCGGGTCGTGCCCTTCGGCCAGCGCCTGCTGCTGCCCGCCATCCGCCGCCGCGACCAGGATCGCGGACTTGACTTCGGGGCTGTTGAGCTGGATCCCCGAGTAGGCGATCCGCTTTCCGTCTGGTGACCATGCCGCTCGTCCGGCCTGGAACCAGGGTCCGTTCAGGGTCAACGAGCTGATCGGCCCGCCGGCACGGCGGACCGATTGCACCTCCCACGGCCCGGAGGGTCCGCAGGTGCCGCACGGCTGCGGTGCACGGTTCGGACTGAACGTGAGCTGCGACGAGTCGGGTGACCAGGCCGGTGCAGAGCCATCCGCCAGCCGGACGAGGGTGCCGGCGAGGTTGACGACGTACAGGACGCTCTCGCAGCCGCCCAGGGTGAAGGCCAGCGACGCGCCGTCTGGAGACCAGGTAAGCGCGCCGATGCCGTAGGCGCAGCCGGAGGCAGGGCCGAGGGCCACCTTGGGCTGTCCATCACGCGCGGTGAGCTTGGTCAGCTGCCGCGCCGTGCCGGTCTTGGGATCGGCCACGAAGATCTGCGGATGGAGCGGATTGCCGACCTCCTTCACGAACGCGACGAGCTCGTTGCGGACCGATGCCATCCACGGCACGCCACCCGGGGAAGCGACCGCGGCCCAACCCTCGAGCTGGCCGAGGCGAACCCGGTACCAGGCGTAGTCCGACGCCGAGACCGGTCCCTCGAGGATGCCGAACCGCTCGCCTGGCAGCAGCTTATCCGGCAGGAGGGCGGTCTCGAGGCCGGGCGCCTGGCGCAGGACGAGCGGTGCATCCGCGACGACCAGCCCGATGCCGCCTACGTCGAGCTGGGCAACGGGGATCGGGGTGGGGCTCGGCGTCGGAGTTGGCGTGGGGGATGGCTGTGGCGCGGGGGTCGAGGTAGGGGTCGGCGTGTTGGCCGCGGGCTGCAAGCCGCAGGCAGACATCCCCGCGGCGCAGATCAGCGCCAGCAGGCGACCTCGAGATGCCACCGGCAGATGCTAGCGCTTGCTCGCCGCCTGAAGAGACCGATGGGAGCAGTCAGGCCAGGGATCGGACGAAGCCGCTGATCCGGTCGAGCGCATCGTCGAGGACGCGGCCAATCCCGTGACCGACACCCGAATAGGTGACCAGCTCGGCCCGCGCCAGGCGCCCCACTGCCTGCCGGAGGAGCGGGAGGCGTGCGAACGGATCCGACTCACCAGAGAGAAGCAGCACCGGGCATGCGATGCGCGACCAGTGGACGGTTCGCGCGTCCCAGGTCTCGGGTCCGCCGGGCCGGTGCAGGGGATAGCTCAGGAGGACGACGCCGCGCACCCCGCGCTCGGCGGCGAGCAGGGACCCGACTCGGCCACCGAAGGAGTGCCCGCCGATCACCGGGGACGGGTCGTCGCCGATGGCGGTCGCGTAGACGGGGATCGCGCGCTCCACGGTGCCGCGAGGCAGCTGCACGGCCCGGGCCGGCACGCCCCGGGCGAGGAGGCCATCGACGTGCGGTTTCATGCTCGCCGCGCTGCCGGAGGCGCCATGCGCGAGATAGACGTTCGGCAGGTCCGGCATGCGCCGAGAATACGGGCGGCGTGCTACACATGCACGTCACACCCCCGTGGTTGGATCGAATGTCCACATGAGTCTGCCGACCGATAGCCCGGCCGCCCCACCCTCCCGGACCGGGGCCGCGATCGCCGGCATGGTGGCCGGCGGCGCCGCACTCGGCTTCAGCGAGCTCCTCGCAGGGCTGGTCGCCGGAGCCCCGTCGCTGATCATCGCGGTCGGCGGCCTGATCATCGCTCTCCAGCCGCCGGGCGCCAAGCAATTCGTGGTCGACCTGGTCGGCGAGGCGGACAAGCTTCTCCTGAACGTCCTGATCGCCGTGGTCGCGCTGGCGGCGGCGGGCATCCTCGGGATCGTGGCGCGAACTCGCCCTCGCGTGGCAGCTGCCGGGTTCGGCGCAGGTGGTGCCATTGCTCTCTACGCCGCCCTGCAGGACCCGCTCGTCGATCCGCTCCTCTCGCTGCTGACCGTCCTGAGCTCGGTCGCCCTTGCGCTGTGGGTGCTGCGCGCCCTCCTCCGCATGGCCGTTCGAGCGCAACCCGCTGCCGAGATGCCGGACTGGAGCCGGCGTCGCTTCATCGGTTCGTCGCTTGCCGTTGCCGGCGTTGCCCTGGGATCGGGGCTCATCGGTCGGACCCTGCTGTCGACCGGCCGCGGATCGCAGGGGACCGCGCTGGCTCCGATTCCGAAGCCGGTTGAGACGGCCTCGCCGCTGCCCCCTGGGGCGAGCCTCGACCTGGGTGGTGTCTCGCCGATCGTGATTCCGAACCGTGATTTCTACCGGATCGACACCGCCTTATTGGTGCCGAGGCCGAACATCGGGAGCTGGCGGCTGCGGGTCGACGGGATGGTCGACCATCCGTTTGAGCTGACTTACGACCAGTTGCTGGCGATGCCGCTGCACGAGGAGTACGTCACGATCGCCTGCGTGAGCAACGAGGTGGGCGGTCGCCTCGTCGGGAATGCGCTGTGGCGAGGTGTTCGGCTGCGCGAACTGCTCGAGCGTGCCGGGGTGCAGGCGGGTGCGACCCAGATCGTGGGTCGTTCGGTCGACGGCTGGACATCCGGCTTTCCGACCGCCTGGGCGCTCGCGAGCGAGCGCGAGCCGCTGCTGGCGGTCGGCATGAACGGCGAGCCTCTCCCGGCCGAGCATGGCTATCCCGCCCGCCTCATCATTCCCGGCCTCTACGGCTACGTCGCGAACACGAAGTGGCTGGCCCAGATCGAGCTCACCACGCTCGAGGCCTTCGACGCCTACTGGATCCCGCTTGGCTGGGCGAAGCTGGGACCGATCCTGACCCAGTCACGCATCGACACCCCCAGCAGCGGCTCAGAGCTCACCGCCGGCAACGTGCCGGTGGCCGGCGTGGCCTGGGCTCCCGATCGCGGTGTCTCGCGGGTCGAGGTGCAGGTCGATGATGGCGCCTGGTCGGCGGCCGAGCTGTCGACTCCGATCTCGGCCGCCACCTGGGTTCAGTTCGTCTACCGCTGGCAGGCGGCGGCCGGGCAGCATGTTGTTCGGGTACGCGCCACCGACGGAAACGGCGAGACCCAGACCGGCGATCGCACGCCGCCGCCCCCGGACGGGGCCCGCGGCTACCACAGCGTGGCGGTCTCGGTCACGTAGCGGCACGTCGGCGCCCGTTTGGGGCGCGTGTTTGCCGGGGGTGGCGTGGCCGGCGCGCCGATCAGGCTCCAGCCTGCCCCTCGGCCGGTTCCTGCCTGGCGAGTGCTGCCGCAATCACCTCGGCCCAGATCTGGTACCCGACCGCCGACGGATGGAAATCATCCGTCGAGAGCGTGTCTTGCCGGCTTCGCATGCGCGGCGTGGCGTCGCGGGCGAGATCGGCGAAGGCGATCCCGGCGGCCAGCGCCTCCTCGCGTCCCGCGCGTCGCAGGATGCGGCCGTATTGGTCGGTCAGGAGCATCAATGGCTCGACCTGGCGGAGCGCCCCTCGAAAGGTCGGGACGCCGGCCAGCACTAGCTCGGCGCGGGGCGCGGCGCTCCGGATCTCTGCCAGCAGCCTCCGCAGGTCGCGGCGGAAGCGGCGCGGCGGGGTCCGACGGGTCGCGTCATTGGCGCCGATCACGATCGCGACGATGTCGGCTCCCGGGAGCACGGGCTCGGTCTCCCCCTTGCGCAGCGGGCCCAGCGCACGTGGAAGCTGGTCGCGAAGCAGGTCCGCGACGCGGGCGCCGGTCCACCCGTAGCTGGTCACATGGACCGCGAGGCCGCGGTCCGCCGCCACTGCTTCGGCAAGCCGGGTCGGCAGTGCCTCCTCCGCCCTGTCGACACCGACCCCTGCGGTCGTCGAGTCGCCGAAGACGAGCATCCGCAGCGGCTTCCGGTCCGCGGCGTCATGCCCGACCACCCGGTCGACGTAAAAGCCGGGATGCGCGGGCAGGAACTCCAGGCGCCGCACGCGCAGCATCTGGATGGCGACCAGCCCGAAGAAGCCGCCTAGCAACCATCCGAGCACGCGTGCGGACGCAACAACCCAGCGAGACATGGCGACGAGGATACCCGTCGACGTGCAAAGGTTCATTCCATGGTGATTGGCAGCGACGCTGCCGGCGCACAGGCGCCGCTCATCCTCGTCAACCCCGCGGCTGGTGGCGGCCGGGCGGCCCGCGTCGCGAGGGCGCTTGGGCAGACGCCCGGACGTCTGATCGTGACCGACAGCCGCGACCGGATGCGGGAACTGGCGGGGAATGCATCGCGCGGCGGCCACGACCGGGTGATCGTCATCGGCGGAGACGGCACCGTGCAGGACGCGGTGAACGGACTCCTCGGCACGGACGATCCGGTCCCGCTCGGAATCGTGCCGGCCGGGAGCGGCAATGACCTCGCGCGCAGCCTCGGCCTGGCACACGAGGCCCGTGCAGCGCTGAAGGTGGCGTTGGGCTCCCGTCTGGCGACCGTTGACGCCGGTCGCGCACGCGGAGCGGCCGCCGACCGCTGGTTCGTCTCAGCCGCCGGCGTCGGCTTCGACGCCCAGGTTGCCGCCGCGCTTGCGACCCGGCCACGAGCCGCGTGGCTCGGCAGCGTCGGTTACCTGCTGACCGCCCTCGCCGAACTGCGTCGTTTCCGCAACGTGCGGCTCTCTCTGCGCCTCGAGACCCCTGACGGCGAGCTGGAGATCCAGCAGACCTGCCTCTTCGCTGCGGTCGCCAACGGCCCGTACTACGGCGGCGGGATGAGGATCTGCCCGGCTGCCCGGGTTGGCGACGGACTGCTCGACGTGTGCCTCGTCGGCGACATCAGCCGCTTCGGGGCATTGCGCGAGATTCCGGGCATCTATCGCGGGGCGCACGTTCGAAACCCCGCCGTCTCGTTCTTCGCGGTTACCGCTCTGGCGATCGACGGGAGCGCGCTGGCGCATCTCGACGGCGAGCCGTTCGGCGCGCTGCCGGTGCGCTTCGAGGTGGTGCCGGCCGCGCTCCGGATTGCATCGGCCAGGGTGGGGGCGTGAGCGACGCGACGGCGCGGGTCGGCTGGCCCGTCATCGGTCGTGCAGAGAAGCGGATCGGCCGCGTGGAGGCCGTCTTCGCGGATTACCTGCTGGTGCGAACCCGTGGGCTCCTGCCAGTCGACCTCTACCTGCCGGTCGACGCGATCAGCATCGCGGACGGGCGGGTCAGCGTCGATGCCTCGCCCGCCGAAGCATACGAGCGCTGGCATAGGCCGCTGCGACGCGTTCCCCACGACTGAGCTGCCGAGGCCGGGGCACGCGCCCCGG
>JALYTG010000206.1 GCA_030854405.1 Chloroflexota bacterium
GTGCGGGCCATCGCTTCTCCGAATCTCGAGGACCTGCTGATTGAGCCGGCCCACCTCGAGGAGGCATTCCTGGAGTACTACGCCGGCGACGGCGAGCCGATCGAGAGCGGCGGGAGCGCCGTCGCCGAGACCCCGGCATGAACGGCCGGCTGCTCGTCCAGACCTGGCGCTGGCAGCGCCTGCGGCTGCTCGTGATCGCCGTTGCAGCGCTCGGCTGGGGCACGCTCTTCCCGATCTTCTACAGCGCCTTCTCCGACGCTCTGCGCGGCCTGGTCAATTCCGGGACGATCCCGAAGCAGCTCTTCAACTTCGGCTCCGGCAGCCTCTTCACATTGCCGGGGGCCCTCACCCTCGGGTTGGAGCACCCGCTCACCCTGGCGATGCTCGGCATCTTCGCGGTGGGCGCCACCACCGGCGCGGTGGCGGGCGAGCGGCAGCGCGGCACGCTGGAGGTGCTCCTTGCGCGACCCATCTCGCGTCACACCCTGTATCTCACCGTCGCGGTCGCGCTGCTGGTCGTGATCGCGCTCGTGCTGGCGGCCATCCTCGCTGGAATGGCGATCGGCGCCGCGACGCAGGGTCTGCTGGATCAGATCGATCTGGGGCAGCTGCCGCTCGTCTTCGCCAACGGACTCCTGCTGTGGGGCGCCTTCGGCGCCTTTGGACTGGCGGCGTCGGTCTCGTTCGACCGGGTGGGCCCGGCCCTCGGGCTGACCATGGCCTACGTGCTCGGGAACTATTTCCTCGAGATCCTCGGCTCATTGCTGACCGATGCGGCCTGGACGCAGAAATACTCGCTCTTCCACCATTTCCAGCCCGGACTGATCCTCACCGGCAAGCCCGACGCATTCGACTTCGTGATCCTCGCTGTCGCGGTTGCGCTCCCGGTCGCCTACGCGCTGATCGTCTTCCCGCGCCGCGACCTCGCCGCCCCGAGCTAGGCCTTCGCCCCGGAGCCGAGAGGCGCCCCGAGGGGGTCCTGCGCGAGGGCGTAGGCGATCAGCTCTGGCACCTGCATCTGCGCCCCGGCCGCCCATTCATCGGCGGTCGCCGGGTCGGTACGCAGGTGCTCGGGGTTGAAGTCCATGAGCTTGCGGTTGGCCGGGTTGAGCCCTGTCCCGCTCGACGCCTCCAGGGCCGCGACCGCTCCGGAGAGGCGAGCCGCCCGCTGGCGATCGCCCTCCCGCTCGGCCAGAGCGGCGTAGCCGTCCAGCACCAGGACGTAGCCCGTGACGTCGGCGGCGTCGGCGAAGATTCGCAGCGCCTCGTCGAGGCGCTCCCGTGTCTCCGTCGCCTTGCCCTGGAGGAGATGGATCAGCGCGAGGGTATAGAGCGCCCAACCCACCATGAAGGCGTCGTCGATCTCGCGGAAGATCTCCAGCGCTTCCAGGGCGTGTTCCTGGCCAAGCTCGAGATCTTCAGCCGCGAATTCGGTGTTCGTGAGTCCCCACAGCGCGCGGGCGGTTCCGGCCCGATCGCCGATCTCGCGAAAGATGGCCAGCGCGCCGGCGGCGCATTCCCGCGCCTTGGGGTAGTCGCTCTCAGCGCGGCCGACCGGGAGCGCGTACGTGAAGGAGAGGCCGTACAGATTCTCCGCCTCGCCGGCGCGATCCTTCAGCGCGCGGTAGAGGCCGATCGCCTCCTCGTAGCGCCGGCGAGCGGTCAACGTGTCCCCAATCCAGTAGGCGAGGCCGCCGGCCGCCTCCGCTGCGGCGGCGCGCGTCTGCGGATATTCGGCCGCGTTCGGAAGGTCCAGGGCCTGCTGCACCCTGTCCAGGCCCTCGGCCAAGTAGCCGCGCATCTGCCAGAAGCGCCAGAGCCGGGCGGCCATGAGCAGCGCGCGCTCCGAATCTGCGCGCTCGATCGCCCAGGAGAGCGCGGCGCGCAGGTTGTCGTGCTCGAGCTCAAGGCGATCCAGCCATTGGCGCTTGTCAGATCCCAGGAGGTGAGGGCTCGCCGTCGCAACGAGGCTGCTGAACAGCTCGGCGTGACGCCGCCGGAGTGCCTCGGTATCGCCGCGCTCTGCCGCGCGCTCCATGGCGTAATCGCGGATCGTCCCCAGCATGGCGAAGCGGGGCGCTCCAGCGACCCCGCTGCTCTGGCGCAGCAGGCTCTTGTCGACCAGCGACTCGAGCCCGGCCAGCACGTCGACGCCGTCGCCGCAGACCGCCTCGACCTCCTCGATCCCGGCTCCGCCCGCGAAGACGGAGAGCCCCGCGAAGAGGCGCGCGTCGACCTCGTCCAGCATGTCGTGGCTCCACGCGATCGCCCCGCGCAGCGTCTGCTGGCGTGCCGGCAGGTTGGCACCTCCGCCGGAAAGGAGCTGCAGCCGGTCGCCGAGCCGATCGAGGATTGCGGCGGGCGGCAGGATCCGGATGCGGGCCGCGGCGAGCTCAATGGCGAGCGGCAGGCCATCGAGTCGAACGCAGATCTCGGCGATCGCGGCGGCGTTCTCCGCGCTCACTGCGAAATTCGGCGTCACCGCCCGGGCTCGCTCAACGAAGAGTGCGACCGCCTCATAACCGGCAAGGGAGTCGAGGTCGGGCAGGTGCCTCGGATCCGGAAGTCGCAGCGGGGGGACCGGGTACTCCTGCTCGCCGTACAGGTGCAGCACGCTGCGGCTGCTGACCAGGACGGTCAGCCCGTCGACACCGGCAAGCAGCTCGGAGATCACCGGCGCGGCCTCGACGACCTGCTCGAAGTTGTCGAGAACAGTGAGGACCCGCTTCTCGCGCAGGTGTTCCAGGATCCGCTCCACGGGCGCGAGACCGCCGCGATCAGGCAACCCGAGCTCCTGGCCGATCGTGGCCGCCACGAGGTCCGGGTCAGTGATCAGGGCGAGCGGAACGAAGAAGACGCCGTCCGGATAGCGATCCGTGGCGCGCGCGGCGACCTGCAGGGAGAGCCGCGTCTTGCCGGTGCCGCCGGGACCGGTGAGAGTCAGCAGTCGGGAACCCTCGAGCAGCCCGCCGATCTCGGCAATCTCGCGCTCGCGGCCAAGGAAGGAGGTCAGCTGGGTGGGCAGGTTGTTCGGCGTCGCGTCCAGGGTCCGTAGTGCGGGAAATCGGGCGGGAAGCCCCTCGATCACCAGCTGATGAATGCGTTCCGATCCCGAGAGATCCTTGAGCCGGTGCTCGCCGAGATCGGCGAGGGTCACTCCATCCGGGAGGGAGCCGGCCACGAGCGAGCGGGTCGTCTCCGACAGGAGTGTCTGGCCTCCGTGCCCGGCGGCCCCGATGCGGGCCGCGCGATGGACGTCGATCCCCACGTAGCCGTCGCCGCCGAGGGTCCCCTCGCCGGTGTGCAGGCCCATACGCACCGCGACCGGAAGCTCCGTCGGCCATGCCTCCGCATGCAGTGCACGTTGCGCATCGACCGTCGCAGCGACCGCGCCCGCGGCGCTCGGAAAGACCACAAAAAACGAATCGCCTTCGGTGCCGATCTCGACCCCGTCATGGGCCGCTATGGCGGCCCGCATGATCCCGTGATGTCGCGCGAGCAGCTGTGTATAGCCGCCCTCGAGCGACTGCAGCAGGCGCGTCGAGCCCTCGATATCGGTGAACAGGAAGGTGACAGTTCCGGTCGGCAGCGGGGTCAAGCCGGTCTCTGCTCGTGCATCTGGGCGCTGAGTTTCCGCTTCCTGAGAGTTCCCGGCAAGTCCCGACGCCTCGCCGCTTCGGCCGGTCGGCTAGGCTCAGGAGGTGACCACCAGTGGCGCGCTCAGGCGCGGCGGCGTCTTCGAGGCACTCGCCGCTCGGCCCGTCCTCGCCGCCGCGCTCGGAGCGCTCTCGATCGCATTCAGCGCCATCTTCGTTCGGCTCGCCGACGTCGCGCCGGCCACCGCCGCGATCTTCCGCTGCCTCTACGCGCTCCCTGCCCTCTACCTCCTCGCCTCAATGGAGCGACGCCGATATGGGCCCCGCGAGGCCGGGCAGCGACGCCTGGCACTGGTTGCCGGCCTCTTCTTTGCCCTTGACCTGGTGCTCTGGCACCACGCCATCGGTGCCGTCGGGGCGGGGCTCGCGACCGTCCTTGGCAATACGCAGGTACTGATCGTGCCGGTCCTCGCCTGGCTGCTCCTCGGTGAGCGCCCCGATGGACGTGTCCTCCTCTCGATCCCGCTGGTCGTCGCTGGCGTGGTCCTCATCTCGGGCGTGCTGGGAGGTAGGGCATGGGGCGCAAATCCGACCCTCGGCGTGCTGCTCGGGATCGGCACCGGGTTCGCCTATGCCGCCTTTCTCCTGGTTCAGCGGCGGGCCAACCGCGATCTGCGCAGGCCCGCCGGGCCGCTATTCGACGCGACGCTTGCCGCTGCCGTCGGGGCAGCCGTGATCGGCTTCCCCCTTGGCGAGGTGAACCTGGTCCCCTCGTGGCCGGCGCACGGCTGGCTATTGCTCCTTGGACTCGGTGTCCAGGTCGGAGGCTGGCTGCTGATCAGCATATCGCTGCCACGCCTCGACGCGGCACTGACATCGGTCCTGCTCACGATCCAGCCGGTCGCATCGGTTCTGCTGGGGATGGTGCTGCTGACGGAGGCGCCGTCACAGATGCAGCTGCTCGGAGTGTTGGCCATCCTCTCGGGCCTGGCACTCGCGACCCTCCGGCCGCGACGCACGGC
>JALYTG010000207.1 GCA_030854405.1 Chloroflexota bacterium
CTTGGTCATTGACCCACCATCCTTTCCGTAACGCGAACCGAAGGCGCGGGAAGGCGGACGGTCTACTGCGTAATCCGTGGGCATTTACGAAGATAAGGATCCGACGCGCTATGCACAACCCAACGTGAAGGTACCGAGCGCTCCGCAGACGTCGAAATTGCCTGGGTAAGGGTGGTCAGAAGTGCTCAGCCACGTCAAGACATCGCCTTCGACCTCCCTGGCACCTAGGGCGACAAGCGAACTGCGCGCGGCATCGTTTCGCGCATCCGGGCTGCGACTACGAGTCCTGATAACCCTGTGAGGCAGGCGACAGTAATGATCGCCGCCGGAAACCCCGCAGCGTCCGCGATAACGCCGGCCACGATCGCCCCGGCCGCGTAGCCGCTGTCGCGCCAGAACCGGTAGATGCCGATTGATGTTGCTCGCTCGGGGGTCCCGGCTGCATCGCTTACAACGGCGAGCAATGTTGGATAGACCAGTGCAGTGCCCGCGCCCAGCAATACACTCTCTGCAACCCACCAGGTGAAACCGGGCCGGATCACGAATCCGGCAATCGCGACCGACTGGAGCAGCATCCCGGCAACGATCAGGGACTTGCGACCGACATGGTCGCTGATCCAGCCAGTGCCTAGCTGGCCAGCTCCCCAGATCGCCGGGTAGGTTGACGCAAGCAGCCCGATCTCGCGGAGCCCAAGTCCATGGGCTGCGAAGAAAAGCGGCAGTAGCGCCCACGCCATGCCGTCGTTGAGGTTGTTGACCAGGCCGGCCTGGCAAGCGCTCGACATCGTGCGGTCACGGAAACTGATCTCGGTTGCGAGTTTGCCCAGCGATTTTGTCCGAACCGCACCCGCGGATTCGAGCTCAACGTGCCGCGAGGTGTCGCGCGCGAACATGGAAAGGAGCAGGCCACATACGGCGAGACCCTCCGCGAACAAGTAAGGACCTGGTCGGATCCCGTAATTGGCAGCGAGGAATCCGGCAATCGCGGCCGCCGCCGACACGGCCAGGTAACCAGAGGCTTCGTTCAAGCCGAGCGCGAACCCCCGCCGCCGGGGTCCGACGAGGTCGATCTTCATGTTCACTGTGGTCGACCAGGCGAGGCCCTGATTGAGGCCGAGCAGCACGTTCGCAAACACCACCCAGCCCCAGGAGGGCGCGAGGATGATCAGCAGAGGAACGGGCAAAGCTGCTATCCAACCCACCAGCAGCACATTCCGTCGGCCGAAGCGGTCGGCGAGCCCACCGGCGATGAAGTTGCTGGCGGCTTTGACTAAGCCAAAGCTGATCAGGAACGACAGGATCGCCGCGCGGCTGGCGAGATGAAAGTCATGTCCGGCGAGCGGCGCTAACGTGGAGCGCTCAACCCCCACCACCCCGCCGACGAAGGCGTTTACCGCCACCAACAAAACGAACTGACGCCAGTTTTCGCGCAGCCCAAGCTTGATCGCCCGCGGGGTCTTAATTCCGGCGCCCTCGCTCAGGCGATCGCGCAGCGGTTGGCGCCTGCCTCCAGCTCGCTTGTATCGTCAGGGAGCTCGCCACGCTCATTGAGCTCGACGATCTGGAAGTGATTGGGCGGGGTGGGGGGGATCCGCGCGAGAACCGCTTCGACGAACGCGTCAGGGTCTAGCCGCGTGAGCGGCACCGTTTCCCGGATCTCCCCGACTTGCGCTGCGAGCAGCTGCCGGTCGAAACGGATGGGCTCTGAAACGTGGCCAGGCAGAATCAGGGTAGTGGCCGGAAGCTGGAGCAAGCGCCCGATTGACTCATGAAGTTGATGCGCCCGCATGGCCGCCTCTTCACGACCGCCACCCTCGAGGTCCGGTCGGCCCACACCGGCAAGGAACAGTGTGTCGCCGGTGAGCGCGGCGGCCTTGTCGAGCAGATAAGTGGTGCTCTCCGCGGTGTGCCCAGGGGTATGCAGTGCCACCAAACCCGCTGAACCGAAAGCGATGCTGTCGCCGTCGGCAATCGGTCGGAAGGGAAAACGTATCCGCTTCTGAGTGGGGAGCCATTGCTCCACGCCCTCTCGCTGAGCGAGCAGTCTCGACCGCGAGAGATGATCGGCGTGGATGTGCGTGTCAACTACTGCCACCAGCCGCCATCCGTGTGCGCCAAGCAACTCCGCATATACGTCCGGGTTGACCGAGGCGTCGATCACGACAGCCTCAGCCTGCGAAGCAACGATGTACGACAGGCATCCCTTGCCGGTGCGGCGCACCTGAATGATGTCGCAGCCGGCCATCGCCGCTTCAGCGGTATTCCATGCCAGCGACCAAGCGTGCATGCCGCCCTCTAGCGTCGACGCTTCAACCCCACGCGCTCGCAACATTTCAGTCGCGATCGCTGCAGTCCGGCCCATGTCACAAACCGTCACCACAGGTCCAGGGGGCAGATTCAGCTCGGCCAGGGGGCCGAGACGGCCGGCCCTGAGCCCATCGTAGGCGTCCACGTTGATGCTTCCCGGAATCGGCCAATCCACATCCGCAGGCGAGCGGACGTCGACCACGTTTACAGGCCGGCCCGCAGCCAGAAGCTCTTGCAGTTGCCTGACCGAGATGCGGTCAGCTGTCATCGTCACGCCCGACGGCCGCAGATGAGGACATAGCCAAGGTAGGGGACCGCCCTCGAGATCCGCGGCATCATCCACATCATCCGACGGCGGGCGGTACCACTGGTCATCGCGCGCGCCATCACGCGGATGGCGTTGCCGAAGCCCTCGTCGGAGATGAACCCGCGAGCCGTCATCATCTCGAACGGACCGGTTCTAACCTGAAGGTCAACCAGGCCGGCGGATCGATAGCGCGCGAGCCAATCCTCAAGAGTATCGAAAAGCATGCCCGGACACACCTCGCCCAGGAAGGCGTGGCGCGCTTCCGCCGTGGGTGGCCGCTGCCAGTGGAACTCAGTCGCCAGCACGAGCCCACCCGGGCGGCAGACGCGGACCAGTTCGGCGATGGCTCGGTCGCGATCGACGAACATTGTCACCGCCTCTGCCACTACGCGATCGAATCGACCACTTTCATACGGGAGCGCGCAGATGTCCGCCGCCTCCACCGACAGCCGGTCCGCGACTCCGGCGCTGCGAGCATTCGCGATCGCCCGGTCCCTCATGTCAGGTGAGATGTCGGCCGCTTTGACCGTCACGCCGAAGCGGGTCGCCATCTCGATGGCCGTCGTTCCGACGCCGCAGCCGATGTCCAGAACCTGCTGCCCGGGCGCGAGCTCGGCCAGCGCAAGCAGTTCCTCGGTTGACCGGCGGCCACCGGGGTGGATTACGTGTTTTCCGAGGAGTCCGAAAAGGAGGTAGGGGTCTGCCTCCGCCATAGGGACTCGCCGCTGCTCGACCATCGCCACCCACCTCCTGGATTCGTTAGCGGGATTCTCCGCCAGATTCCGATCTTTGTCAAGAACTCAATTGAATACATGACAAAGAGCCAACCGACAGGCATAATGCGTGTTGATGCCGGATCGCGCGGTCAAGATGGAGCTCTTCGACCAGTTCGCTCGGGTCGCTCAGGCCCTGGCCAGCGGGCGCCGAGTTGAGATCGTCGACGTCCTGACCAATGGAGATCGGACGGTCGAGGAACTGGCGCGACAGGTCGGCCTCTCGACCGCCAATGCCAGCCAGCACCTCCAGGTGTTGAAAGAAGCGGGACTCGTCGCCGCCTCGCGCGATGGCACCCGGGTTCGCTACCGGCTCGCCTCGGCGGCCGTCTACAAGTTCTGGGTGGGGCTGCGCTCGCTGGCTGCCGAGAGGCTGCCCGGCGTCAAAGGTCTCGTCGAGGCGTATCTCGGATCACATGAGGGTCTCGAGCCAATCAGCCGCGAGGAGCTACTGGCCCGGCTTGAGGCGGGCGAGGCGCTTGTGGTCGTCGATGTGCGGCCAGCAGAGGAATATCGGGCGGCACATCTCCCGGGTGCTGTGTCGATCCCGCTTGATGAGCTCGAGCAGAGGTTGCGAGAGCTACCGCAAGAGCGCCAGATCGTCGCGTACTGTCGTGGCCCCTACTGCGCCTTTGCGCCGGAGGCCGTTCGCACATTGCGCGCGCACGGCTACGCCGCCAGGCACCTTACGGACGGGTTACCGGAATGGGCAGCCGCCGGCAACGATGTGGAGTCGGTAATAACCGGCGCTTCGAGCGTGGAAGGATGAAGCCAGCCGAGCTGACGGGGGAAGAGCAAACGGCGATTCTGGCCGAGCGATACTCGCAAAGGGCCGAGGCCTACGACGAGCTTTGGAGCCCGATCATCCGTCCCGTCGGCGAGCGTCTGATCCGACAGCTATCTCTAAGGGCGGCGAGAAGCATCATCGACGTCGGCACGGGGGCCGGCGCTCTTCCGGAGGCACCACCGGCAATACCAGCGCCGTTAAGCCCTGCGGCCCAGCAGGGAAGTAGGCCGAGCGACGCATCTCCGCCAGTCTGAGGCCAACGCTGACGGCAACGCCCACCGGCTATCGCGCACGCCCGTCGATCACCTTCGAGACCGTAGGTCTGGCGCCGCCCTGAATACAAATAGGGCCGGCTTCACACCGGCCCTATTTCGCTGCGCGCGCTTACCTATCT
>JALYTG010000049.1 GCA_030854405.1 Chloroflexota bacterium
GGTCATGGCCGTGCGTTTGCTCTGGGCCTTTCCCGCCACGTACCTGCCGCGACTGCTGGTTCCCGGCCTGGCGAAGCGCGACCCGTCGCCCCCGCCGGGCGCCGTCCTGGTGCTGGGCTGGACCGGGATGCGTGGCGTTGTGTCGCTGGGCGCCGCGCTGGCCCTCCCGCGTCTGACCGATGCCGGCGCTCCGTTTCCCGGACGGGACCTGATCCTCTTCATCACGTTCGCGGTGATTCTCGCCACCCTGGTCGGACAGGGCCTGACGCTGCCATGGGTGATCCGTCACTCCGGCATCGGAGACGACGGATCGATCAGCCACGAGGAGCTGCACGCGCGGGAGGCGGCCAACGAGGCCGCCCTCGACCGGCTGGCGCGGCTGACGACCGAGGTCCCCGGCCATCTCGAGCTGATCGACGACCTCCGGCGACGATACGACCACCAGACCGAGCACTTGGTCCACGACCATGAGGACGGTCACGTCGAGCCCACGCAGGAGGCGATCGAGCACGAGAAGATCCGCCGCGCGGTGATCGATGCGCAGCGTCTTGCGGTGATCGGCCTGCGGGACCGCGGCGTCATCGGCGACGAGGCGCTGCGCCGCGTCCAGCGCGACCTCGACCTCGAGGAGCTCCGGATGGAGGCGTGAGCCGGGTGATCAGGTGGTCAGGTCCCAGGTTCGCCCTCCCGCCTTCAGCGGTCGGGCCGTCGCAGGCGGGCGACGCGATCGGAATGCCAGCGGCGCTCGATGCTCGATCGGCACGCCTCTTCTGGCCCCGCCACGGGGCCCCAACTTACGCGGTCGGGCGGTCGGGCCCGGTCGTCTCCTCGCCCAGGGTGATGTCACGCCAGTCGCCGGCGCGGCGACCGCCGTTCGAGGCGGGGTCAGCTGGCCCGTTCGGGTCGGAGGCCCGCGGGCCGCGCATCACGAGCTCGAGGATCGGCGCCGGCGGCGAGGACCCGATCCGCGCGGCGCGCACCCGGACGACGTAGAAGCTCGCATCGGCCGCTCTGTTGAGCCATGACATGGCAGCGAGGTGCTCGGGCCGCGGGGAGCCCACGATCCAGACCGCCGTGTGGGCCCGCGACGCCGTCATGTGAGTGAGGAGCGCGCCGAACCGCTGCTCGCTGCTCGCTCCCAGCTCGACCGTGACCAGCACCGGGTGGCCGTCGGGGTCTTGCAGCACGACGCCATCGACGCCGGGCAGCTCCTCGTCGCTCGCCGTGAAGGTCGTTCCCAGGAGGTCACCCAGCGCATCGGGGTTTGAGCGCAGCCAGCGGGCGAGAGGGGCGCCGCCATCCGGCCAGGCGCTGGCGGCGGGCGTGAAGACTAGGCGCTCAATCGAGCCGGCGGCCGCGCCGTTCGGCGTTGGTGTGGCGGGGCGCAGAGGCGTTCCGGGAGCCGGTGGGACGGTACTGATCGGTCGCTCGAAGGTCACGGGGGGCTGTTCCTGCAACTCGCTGGTGTGCCCGTAGTCTCTTCGCACTGCGACGAAGGCGCCATCGGTACGAACAGCGGGTTCGCGGGGGTACGGTCAGCCGAGCGGCAGGAAGATCAACGTCGGCGCCGTCCGCGGGCCGATCCGCACGTAGGTCGCGTGCCCCAGGCTGACCGGGCTCGAGGTCGACGGCCGCCCTGCCGCCGTGCTGCCGTCAAGCGCAATCGCGACCGGCCCTTCGCCGAAGCGGGCCAGGCAGGCTGCGATGTAGCCCTCGCCCTCCGGCTCGGCCAAAACCAGAACCCCGCGCCCGACCACCATGCGGCGGCAACGGGCATGGAGGATCGGATCATCGCCGGCGTCGTGCCAGAGGTCGCCCAGGGCGGGCGCCAAGTCGAGCGCCGTGCGCTCCAGGTCGACCGTGGCGAGCACGAGCCCGCGAGGCCCATCGGTCCAGTCATCGAAAGGCCTCGGGAAGAGGTTCCTCCGCGCGGAGTCCTCGGGCACCTCGAGCAGCTCGGTCGGTGCTCCGCGAATCCCCCACCACAGGATCCGCGCCTCGTCGGCGGGCTCCGCGGAGAGCCACTGCGGGAAGAGGGTTGCGCCGCCTTCGCGCAGGATCCGGCTCAGCGCGCCCAGGTCGGGCACTGCGATCCTGACCTGGCTGATCTCAGGCACGAGCGGTAGGCGGCCTCAGCTCGCTGAATCCAGCCGCGCGCTCGTAGGCGTCGGCAACACGGAGGACGGTGGTCTCGTCGAAGGCGCGGCCGATCACCTGCAGGCCAACGGGCTTGCCGTCCGCGAGCCCGCACGGGACGGAGATACCCGGCAGGCCCGCGATATTGACCGGCAGCGTGCAGGCGTCGCTGAGGTACATCGCCAGCGGGTCGTCCACCTTTGCGCCGATCGGGAACGCGACGGTCGGCGAGGTGGGCGCCAGGATGGCGTCGACATCGGCCAGCACCTGGTCAAACTCGGCCTTGATGAGGGTACGCACCTGCTGCGCCTTCAGGTAGTAGGCGTCGTAATAGCCGGCCGATAGGGCGTAGGTGCCCAGCATGATCCGCCGCTTCACCTCCGCGCCAAAGCCATCACCCCGGGTACGCAGATAGTTCTCGAGCCCGTCGTCGGCACCGGCCGAGAGCCCGTATTTCACGCCGTCGTAGCGCGCCAGGTTGGCGCTCGCCTCGGCCGGCGCGATGATGTAGTAGGTGGCGAGGCCGCTATCGGTCGAGGGCAGGCTAACCTCGACGATCTCGGCTCCAAGGTCTTCGAGCAGGCCGATCCCAGCGCGCACGCGCTCCTCGACCTCGGGCTCCATGCCGGCCACGAAGTACTCGCGCGGCACGCCCAGCCGCATGCCCTTCACCTCGCCGCTGAGCTGGGCGGCATAGTCCAGCACAGGGGTGTCGACCGAGGTCGAGTCACGCGGGTCGTGCCCGGCCAGGGCTCCGAGCACCTGGGCGCAGTCAGGCACGCTGCGCGCGAATGGACCGCACTGGTCGAGCGACGACGCGAATGCGATCATCCCGTAGCGGCTGATGCGCCCGTACGTCGGCTTCATCCCGACCGTGCCGGTCAGCCCGGCTGGCTGGCGGACGCTGCCGCCTGTATCGGTGCCCAGCGCGAAGAAAGCCTGGCCGCTCGCCACCGCAGCAGCGGATCCGCCGGAGGAGCCACCGGGCACCCGGGTCTCATCCCACGGGTTGCGGACGGGCCCGTACGCCGAGTTCTCGTTCGACGAGCCCATCGCAAACTCGTCGCAGTTCGTCTTGCCCAGCAGCACCGCCCCCGCCGCTTCGAGTCGCTCCTCTGCGCTGGAGGCATACGGCGACCGATACCCCTCCAGGATGCGGCTCCCGGCAGTCGTCGGAAGCCCGCCGTTGGCCCGGCCGTCGTCGTCGAGGGCGCGAGTCACGAAGATGTCCTTCAGGGCGTAGGGGATGCCGAGCAGCGGCCGCTCGTCGCGCTTTGAGAGCGCTCGGTCCGCGACGTCTGCGGCGGCCAATGCTGCATCCGGGCCTACGGCCAAGAAGGTGTTCAGCCGCTCCCCGTCGCGACCGATCCGCTCGAGGCAGCCTTCCGTCAGCTCGCGCGAGGAGACCTCGCGGCGCCGCAGGAGATCGCCCACCTCGGAGATCGTGCGGTCGAGGAGCGGCAGCTCGCTCATCGCCCCTCCGCCAGCACGGTCGGGACGCGCAGCAGCGGCCCCTCGCGCTGGGGAGCGTTTGCGAGCGCGGCCTCGCGGGAGAGCCCGGGGCGGGCGACGTCGTCGCGCATCACGTTCTCCAGCGCGATCACCTGTGCGGTGGGGCCGACCTGGCTGGTATCGACGTCGCGCAGCTGCTCGATCGCCTCGAGGATCCGCGACAGCTGCGTCTGCATCCGGTCGATCTCTTCGGCGGTCAGCCCCAGGCGCGCCAGCTCGGCGACGTGCTCGACCTCTTCGCGGCTGATCATGGCCCTGATGGTACCCGCCGCGCGCCGCGGAGGCGTTCATGTCACGGTTTACCCTCAGCGTACGTAACTGCCAACGAGCCTCCGTTGACGCCCGCCAGATCGCTCGTTTTCCGCTCGAACTCGGTCCCCATGCACGCTGGGCGTACAGGACGGCCTCCACAGGCCGTGACGGCCGCGACCCGGCGCGAAACTTGGCCGTTATGCACGCTGGGCGTACAGGACGGCCTCCACAGGCCGCGACGGCCGCGACCCGGCGCGAAACTTGGCCGTTATGCACGCTGGGCGTAAGTGGGAGGGAGCCCTGGGGGCTCGCCCTTCCGCGTGAGGGGGGCTTTCGTGCAGTCGTGCTTTCGTGCAGTCGTGCTGCACGAAAGGGTCTGACAGGCGAGCGACCGGGTCTGGCAGGATGCCCCCATGCCCGCCGATGACCCACAGATCCGCTCGACGCCCATCCGCGGTGGGCGAATCGAGTCGTTCACAATCCGCGGCGGCCCCGGAACGCGGCTCGTGGTGCTGGGTGGGGTGGAGACCGCGCTGCGACCGCTGGCCGGCACCGAGAACGTCCTGCTCCGCCGCTGGAGCGGGCGTGCGAACCAGCGCGATGTGACGGTCGTGGGCCGGCCGCTCCCCGACGACCCCGCCGAGGCGGAGCGGCTCATGCATCCGCGCGTCATCGCCGACGCGGTTGCGTCTGTGGTCCGCGAGCTGGCCGCTCCAGTGGCGATCGAGGCCGAATCGGGCGGGGGCCGGATCAGCCTCTGGCTGACGGTCGACCACCCCGAGCTGGTGAGCCGCCTGGTGCTGGCATCGGTGGCGGCGGAGACGGCCCCCGACTCGCCGATGACCGAGCGGATGGCCCAGTGGATCGGGTTGGCGGAGCGTGGCGAATGGGCGGAGTTCTTCGCGCGGATGGCGGTGCAGATGAAGCCGGCGGGATCGGTCCAGGCCGATGCGTTCGCCGTCGCGGCCGGGTTCCAGCCGAAGCCGGCGACGCCGGAGCGGTTCATCGGTGAGCTGAAGGCGACCCTCGACCCGTCGTCGTTCGTCACCGATCGGCTTGGGGAGGTATCGGTCCCGACGCTCGTGCTGGCGGGTGGGGAGGACCAGGTCGTGCCGCCCGCCTCGAGCCGATTGGTGGCGGAGCGGATCCCCGGAGCGAGATTCGAGGAAGACCCCGAGAGCGGCCACACGGTGCGCTCGTCGTTCAGGGGATACGATCAGCTGGTGGAGGCATTCCTGGCCGAAGGTGACTGACCGATGAGCTCCGCATGGACCCCGCCCGCGCTCGGCGCGCGGGCGACCTGGACCCGGACCTTCACCGCGGACGAGGTCGAGGCATTCGCGCGCATCAGCGGCGACCGCAATCCGCTCCATTTCGACGCCGAGTTCGCCGCTTCGACGCGGCTCGGCCGCCTGGTGGTGCAGGGCGGGCTGACCACCTCGCTCTTCAACGCGCTGGTCGCGATGCGGCTGCCCGGCCCGGGGAGCGTCTTCCTGCACCAGGAGTGGGACTACCCCGCCCCCGTCTACGTCGGCGACACGGTGACTGCAGAGGCAGAAGTGATCGAGGCGCGGTCCGACAAGCCGATCACCCGCCTGCGATGCGTCGCGCGGCGCGAGGACGGGACCGAGGTCCTGCACGGGGAGTGTCTCGTCTACACCATGCTGCCCACTGCGGCCAGATGAGCCTCGAGGCTGAGCCGGCCGGGCGCTGGACGCTGCTTGGCCTCCTCTCGCTCGCCGTCCTCCTCACCCTGGCGACCTGGTTTAGCGGCTCCGCGGTTGGCCCCTCGCTGACCCGCGACTGGGGGATCGACCGCGTGGGCGTGGCCAGCCTGACGGTCGCCGTGCAGATCGGCTTCGCGGTGAGCGCCTTCGGCCTCGCCGCGGTAGGCGCCCCCGACGTCCTGCCCGCACGGCGCCTGATCGCAGTCGGAGCGCTGGTCGCGGCGCTGGCCAACGCCGGCTTCGCCCTGCTGGCCACCGATCTCGCCACCGCGCTCCCCTTCCGCTTCCTGACCGGCGCCGGCATCGCCGCCGTCTACCCGGTCGGCATGAAGGTGCTGGCCAGCTGGTTCCGTGACCGGCGTGGCCTGGCGGTCGGAACGCTGATCGGCGCGATCACGATCGGCTCCGCGCTGCCACACCTGCTGCGCGCCGGCGGGACGGGGCTGGCCGTCGACTGGCGGATGGTCGTGCTGGCCGCGAGCGCCTGTGCCGCGCTGGGCGCGCTGATCGCCGCGCTTATTGTCCGGGATGGACCGTTCGCAACGCCCGCCTCCCGGTTCAGTCCCTCGGTGGCGCGAGCGGCGCTGCGACGGCAATCGGTCCGCCTCGCCAACCTCGGCTACCTGGGCCACATGTGGGAGCTCTACGCCATGTGGAGCTGGGTCCCGGTCTTCCTGGCGGCGTCGCTGGCCGCCAGCGGCGCGACCGATCCGGGAGTCGCCAGCCTCAGTGCCTTCGGGGTCGTCGCGGCCGGCGGGATCGGCTGCATCGCGGCGGGCGCCCTCGCCGACCGATGGGGGCGGACGACGCTGACGATCATCGCCATGGCCCTCTCCGGGTCGAGCGCCATCGTGACGGGCTTTCTGTTCGGCGCCGCGCCGGCCATCGTGATCGCGGTGGCCGTGCTGTGGGGGATCACGGTGGTCGCCGACTCTGCCCAGTTCTCGACCGCGGTCAGCGAGCTCGCCCCGCCGGGGACCGCGGGGTCGGCCCTGGCGCTCCAGACCGCGGCCGGCTTCCTGCTCACCGCGGCCACGATCTATGCCGTCAGCCTCCTCGACCCCCGCGACGCGGGCGGATGGCGCATCGCATTCGCTTTGCTTGCCCTCGGGCCGATCGTCGGGATCGTCGCCATGCTCCGCCTGCGCGCCCTGCCGGAGGCGAAACTGATGGCGAGCGGCAACCGCTAACTCTGCGCCAGCAGCTCACCTCGACTCGCCGACCGCGGCAAGCGGAGCAAGGGCCTGCCGACCTTTGCGCGGCTGCGTACACTCGCACAGTGAGCGTGCAGTGCCCGGCCTGCGACGCAGAGAACCCGGTCAGCGCTCGATTCTGCGCCAGCTGCGGTGGAGAGCTCCCGACCCGATGTCCCCGGTGCGGAGCGACGGTACCTACCGGCGCGCAGTACTGCCCGGCCTGCGGCCAGGTTCTCGATGGCGAGCCGGCACCGGAAGAGCGAAAGCTGGCGACAGCCCTCTTCGTTGACCTTGTCGATTCGACCGCCCTCGGCGAGCAACTTGATCCCGAACGACTCCGATCAATCCTCCACACCTACTTCTCGCTCGTTGCGTCCACAACCCAGGCCTGGGGCGGGACCGTCGAGAAATACATCGGCGATGCGGTCGTGGCGGTGTTCGGGGTTCCTCGCGTTCGCGAAGACGACGCTGCCCGCGCCGTCAGCGCGGCGGCGGAGATCGCTGAGCGGATCCACGATGTAGCCGCGGATGTCGAGCGCAAGTACAAGGTGAGCATTGCGCTGCGTATAGGTGTCAACACCGGCGAGGTCATTGCCCCCAGTCAGGCCCGGCCCGACCGCCCGATGGTCACCGGCGACGCAATCAACGTTGCTGCACGCCTTCAATCAGCCGCTGACCCTGGCGCTGTCCTTGTCGGCGACCGGACGTTCCAGTCGACGCGATTGCTGTTTCAGTTCAAGGAACCGGTCGAACTCCTGCTGAAGGGAAAGGAGCACGCTGTCATCGCGCACGCCCTCATCGGGCGGATCCCGGGTGCTGTTGAGGCCGGTCCGGCGCGAAACCTCCAGGCGCGTGTCATCGGTCGCGATCGGGAGCTGGCCGTACTCGGTGGGCTACTCGACGAAGTGATCGAGACAAGGACGCCGCGCCTGGCGATGGTG
This sequence comes from Chloroflexota bacterium, assembly GCA_030854405.1. The sequence goes on from JALYTG010000049.1 coordinate 7,765, forward strand.
TACGGACCAGCAGGGGTCGGCAAGAGCCGGCTCGTTCGCGAGGCGGTGACACTGGGGGCATCTGAACGACCGGATCTCACGATCCTTCGCGGCCGCTGTCCGGCGATTGGGCAGGGCCTCACGTATTGGCCGCTGGCCGAGATCGTCCGCGCCGCATGCGGTATCTCCCTCGACGACGGCGGAGGGCAGGCGCAGGAGAAGCTGAGAAGCCGGGTGAGCGGGCTGCTCGCGGAGGCAGGCGTGCCGGGGGATGAGGCTGAAGGGACGATCTTCGCGCTGGCAACGACGGCAGGCATTGCGCTGCCCGACAACCCGCTCGACAGAAGCCGACCGATCGGGGTCGTCACCGAGCTGGCTCGACGCTGGCCGCAATTCCTATCGGCCGTCGCATCGGCTCGGCCAATTGCCGTCATCATCGAGGACCTTCACTGGGCCAGCGATCAGGTGATCGAGATGGTCGAGCGCCTGCTCGCCCGCTCCACGGGCGCGATCCTGCTGGTCGCGACCGCCCGGCCCGAGTTTTCAGAAGCTCATCCCACTTTTGCGACCGGGCTGAGCGACGCCGCGACGATATCGCTCCGGCCGCTCAACAGAGCGCAGGGGGCAAGTCTTCTCGATGGGCTTCTTCCGGCGCACAACCTTCCGCCGGGGATCGAGGACCAGATCCTTGACACTGCCGAGGGCAATCCACTGTTCGTCGAAGAGATTGTGAGCCGGCTCATCGAGTCAGGAGCGCTGCGCCTTGAGTCCGGCGGTTGGCGTTCGGTGACCGATGACCAAGGGCTCGCCATCCCCGATACCATCCATGGCCTTCTGGCAGCTCGGATCGACGCTCTGCCGGAGATCGAGCGGCGCGTCCTGTGCGAGGCCTCCGTCGTCGGAAGGGTCTTCTGGGAGGAGCCGGTGGCGGCGGCGGTCAGTGGCGAGGAAGTCACCGACGCGATAGGGAACTTGGAGCATCGCGGACTCATTGCCATGCGTCCGATCTCCAGCCTCGGGGACAAGATCGAGTACGCGTTCAAGCACGCGCTGATTCGAGATGTGGCATACGCCGGTCTGCCACTGGCACGTCGCTGCCGCGCCCATGCTGCCGTCGGGGCGTGGCTGGCAACTCTCAGCCCGGACCGGCCGGAGGAGCTGGCCGAGTTGATCGCCCTCCACTACCGTGCAGCGCTGGGCGACGGGGCTGAGCTGGTTTGGCCCGCCGACTCGGCCGAGCTTGCGGAGGTCCAGCAGCGGGCCAAGCTCGCATTCCTCGCGGCCGGCGCCGCGGCCCGGAAGCGCTTTGCGATCGACCTGGCGGTCGACCTGCACCAACGCGCCCTGGACCTCGCGACAACAGACGAGGAGCGGGCCACGGCCTTCGAGGAGCTCGGTGGCGACTACGACGCTGACTACGACGGCGATCGCGCCATCCCCGCCTGGAACGAGGCGATTGCACTACGCACGAGGCTTCCGGAGCCAGGGCAAGTGGTCGCGAGAATCGCGATGAAGGCTGCTCGAGCTGGCGCGATTCGTTGGGGCGGGTTCAGCGTGCCGATGGAGCCCGACGTGATTGATCGCTACGTCGAGACTGGCCTCGCAGCCGGACCGGACGCCGAGACTCGAGCGTGGCTGCGCATGTTACGGGCCGCCGCCGGGCTCCGCTGGATCGCATTCCACCGGGCAGACCCGGTCCCCCTCGAAGAACGGGTTCGGGCTGGGGAGGAGGCCCGGGCCCACGCGGAGGCTGTGGGGGATGCCAGCTTGGAAGCGCAGTCTCTCCTGACGGTTGGTTCCATCCTCCTGGCTCACGGAAACGTGGAACGCGGCCTCGAGCTCACCGGTCCCCTGCTGCGCATGGCCGAGCACATCGCCGACCCCCGGGAGCGCCATCTTGTGACGATCGAGACGGCACAGACGCGCGCTTGGATCGCCGGCGAAGCGGAGTCAGTCATCGAGCCACTCATCGATGCGCTTCGAGTCGGACGCGAACTCCGTGTTCACGATCTCTGCCACTCGACGGCCACCCTGATCAGCGCGCTCTATCTGAGCGGGCGGTGGGAGGAGATTCCGGGTTACCTGGAAGAGCATCTGCGCGCGTTCCAGACCGATGCCGCTGGCACCACCTGTCCGTTCGCTCTGGGCGCGTTCCAACTTGGCGCCACGGTCCTGGCGCATCGCGGAGAGATTGAACGGGCGCGCGAGGTGGCGGCACTCATGCCGAAGAGCGAAGCGCCGGTCGGAATCGTCGAGGCGCTCCAAGCGACGCTGGCGAACGCGTTGGGGGATCCAGCGACTGCCCGCTCGATCGCGGAGCAGGTGATTGCCACCGGGGCCCGAAACTTTGCCGAGGAGCCGCCGGTTGAGCTCGCCGCCAAGCTGGACGCAGTGGTCGCCCTCGAGGATTGGGCTGCCCTCCGAGACTTCCTTCCTGAGGTGCGGCGTCGCTCGGCTGAGCTGGCACTGGCCGGACCAGCCGCCGACCGTGCGGAAGGCCTCGCGCTGGTTGCAGCTGGCGACATGGGCCAAGCCGGCAAGCTGCTGCGCGCCGCGATAGCGCGTTTCGACCAGTTGTCGCTGTTCGAGGCTGCGCAGACGAGGGAAGGCCTCGCCGCAATCGAGCCTGCGCAACGCCAGATGCTCTTGGGTGACGCCCTCGAAGCATACGAACGGTTAGGCGCACGGCCACACGCGCAACGGATACGGACCGCTCTCGCTGAGCAGCCGTCGCCTTCTCGACGCTAACACGTGCGTTCCAGCGCTCGACGAGACGTTCGACCAAAATCTAGTCTTCTCGCGCCTACTCCGGACACTGACACGGGCGCGCCGGGGTCTCCCGCAGCTCGGTCGATAGGAGGTCATCGCCGCAATGCGGGCCGCGGATCGTGCCGGACAAGGGATCAGCCTCGGCCAGCGATTGCGGGAACCCTATCTCCTCTCCCGTCAATCGACGTCGGTCACGAAGCTCGTGCGGTTCTCCACGATCCACTCTGCCGGGTCGGGATCCAGCGCCGCGCGCTCCGGGGAGGCGTAGTAGGCAGGGCCGGCAGCGGTGAACTCCTCGGCCGAGCCCGGACGGCTGAGGAGCCAGACGAACCGATCCTCCCCGTCCACGCGCCAGGCACCGACCACCGCGAAGCCGAGACGCTCGCGCAGTGGCCTGACGCCCCGGCGCCACACGTCGATGAAGTCGTCGAGACGGCCGGGCGCGAGCCGGTAGTCGCGCAGCTGCGTCGCCATGTCAGCGCTCCGCGGCCTCGATCGGCGCGGGCCGAACGACCGCCACGCGCGGCTCTCGCGCGGCGAGGACGACGCCGATGTAGACGCCGCCGATCACGATCAGCGCTCCGAGCACGAAGAGCGGACTGACTGGCTCATGGCGGAAGACGGCGCCCAGCGGCACGGCAACGAGCGGCAGCAGGATGTGGAGGTAGGAGGCCGACGATGCCGTCCAGCGGGTGAGCACGAACAGGCCGAGCGCGTAGACCACCACCGTCCCCACCAGCACCAGGTGGCCGATGGCGAGCCAGGTCACCGCCAGGTGGGGCAGCACCCATTGCTCGCCGAGGGCCAGCGAGACGCCGGCGAGCAGGAGCGCGCCGGTGAGCATCGCCACCGCGTTGGTCGTGATGGGGTGGACCTCGGGCAGGCGCTTGATGAGGACGTTGCTCTGGGCGATGCCCAAGGCGGCTCCCAGGACCGCGAGCAGAGCGAGCGGTGGCACGCTGCCGCCCAGCTGGTCGGCGAAGATCAGCCCCACACCTGCGGCGCCGACCACCGCCCCAGTCGCCGCCAGCCAGCGGAACGGCTCCACGCGCTGCGCGACGGCCAGGATGAGAGTGGCGAGCGGCACGAGGGCCAGCAGGACGACCCCGACCCCGGTCGGTACCTCGACCAGCGCCCAGTAGAGGAGCCCGAATGACAGGCCGATCCCAAGCAGCCCGTAGAGCATCATGCCGGCCAGGGCCCGACCACGAGGGACCGGCAGACGGCGGGCCGCCACGATGGCCGCGCAGACGAGCCCCGCCGCGAGGAACCGGACGGCGGCGCCCCAGTAGGGTGGCAGCTCGTCGTTGCTGAAGCCGATGGCCAGGCCGTTGGCCCCGGCCAGGAGCACAGCGAGGACGAACGCCGCCAGCGTGACGCGATCCGGCCCCGCTCTGCTCTGCGTCGTCGTCGTCACGTCGTGCCGTCCCCGCCCAGGAGCTTCCGGAAGGCCTCCTCGTCGAGGACCGGCACGCCGAGTTTCTCGGCCTTCGCCAGCTTGCTGCCGGCCTTCTCACCGGCGACCAGGTAGTCGGTCTTGGCGCTCACTGATCCCGCGGGATGCCCGCCAGCCGAGCGGATCGCCTCCTCCGCCTCGGGGCGGCTGAAGCC
>JALYTG010000208.1 GCA_030854405.1 Chloroflexota bacterium
GATCTCGGCGCGGACCTGTTCGGCCGCCGCCCGACCCTCGTTCACGGCCTCGTCGAACGCGACGCGGGTCTCTTCGATCAGCTCGCCGACGTGGCCGCGCATCTCCTCGCCCGATTCGGGCGCCAGAAGAAGCCCCAGCGCGGCTCCGGTCAGACCGCCGATCGCGACTCCCGCCAGAAAGCTGCTGATAGACGAGTCCTGCATGGCTGCCCTGTCACTCCTGTGTGTCCCACGATTCTACCGATCCGTAGGTCGGGCGTTGCGGCGTGGCGGTCACCTCGACGGTATCGAGGGTGTGCTGCAGGGAGTTCATCAGGTCCGTGAGGCGGTCGAGCTTGACCGCCACGTCCTCGCTCAGCAGCTCGACGTTGGCGCCAACCTCGCGCGCGTGCCTCAGGATCGGACCGATCTCCGGCTCGGCCGCGTCGACCACCGCCCGCGCCTCGCGCACCAGCGCCTGGGTCTCGCGGATGAGCGGGAGCAGGCGGATCGCCAGCAGCAGCAGGCCGGCGCCGACCAGGAGCAGGCCAAGCCCCACGCCCACGTTGAAGATCACCACCGCCACGTCCATCGCCACCCTCCTCTCGCTACCCGGTGGGGATCTTAGCTAATCCCCCGTACGGGCCGGGGCCAGCGCTCCGAGGAGAACGGTGGCGGCCATCGCCAGCTGAGAGCCGACCGAGGCACTCACCGGATGAAAGTCGCCGATGCGCAGCGGCTCCAGCCCGGTGCGACCGCCGATTGCGTCGCCGACCACAACACCGACCAGCGAGACGACGGCGAGCAGCGGCACCAGGCGCCCCCAGCTGCCGCGAATGGCGATGAAGACGAAGAGGTTGATGGCGGCCACGACGACGACCCACACCAGCCACGGGGTCATGCGCGGGCGATGCGGCCGCCGCCCAGGCACTCGTCGCTGCGGTACAGGACCGCCGACTGCCCCGGCGCTGGGGCCCAGACCGCTTCGGCGGTTTCGACTGCGAACCGGTCCGCGCCGACAAGCGTCACCTCGCACGGGACGTCAGGAGCGCGGTGACGGAAGCGGACCGACGCCTCGAACCGCTCCGCCGGCGCCTCGCCTGCCACGAACCGCCGGCCGTCGACCACGAACGTCGAGGAGGCAACCTCGTCGCGATTACCGATCACCAGCTCGTTGCGCTCCGGCCGCACCTCGCGCACGTAGACCGCCTCGCCCAGGGCCACGCCCAGGCCGTGACGCTGCCCGACCGTGTAGTGCGCATAGCCCGAATGCGTTCCGACGCGTGTGCCGGATGCGTCCAGGATAGGGCCCGGCTCGCCGGCGTAGCCGCGCCGCTCCTCGAGTAGGGAGCGGTAGTCGCCCATCGGTACGAAGCAGATCTCCTGGCTCTCGGGCTTCTGAGCGGTGGGGAGCCCAAGCTTCTCGGCCAGGCCCCGCACCGCCGGCTTCGTCATCTCACCCAGCGGGAAGCGGGTACGTGCCAGCTGGGCCTGGTTCAGGACCCACAGGAAATAGGTCTGATCCTTGTTCGAATCGGCGGCGCGCAGCAGTGCGAAGCGACCATCGCGCTGCTCGACCCGCGCGTAGTGCCCAGTCGCGACCGCGTCCGCCCCGTAGGCCGCCAGACCGCGGCGCAGCAGCTCGTCGAACTTGATGTACTGGTTGCAGGCCTGGCATGGATTCGGCGTGGCGCCGGCCAGGTATTCATCGGCGAAGGCATCGATCACGCGCTCCCCGAACTCACGCTCCACGTTCAGCACGAAGAAGGGAATGCCCAGGATCTGTGCGACGCGCCGCGCATCGTCGGCGGCGTCCGGAGAGCAGCACGAGCGCTTGTGCTCGAATCCCTCGCCGCGATCCGGGTGGGTGCGCATCCAGACGCCGACCACCTCGACTCCCGAGTCGCGAACCTCCCGGGCCAGCAGCGCCGCGGCGACGCTCGAGTCGACCCCACCGCTCATGGCGGCCACCACGCGGGTCACGCCTGCACCGATGCCATTGCCGGGCGCAGCCGCTGGCTGAGGGTCCCGATCACCGCGATCGTGCGTTCGACCTCGTCGGCGGTGGTCCCCCGCCCAAGGCTGAGGCGCAGCGACCCATGTGCAAGCTGCGGATCGATCCCCATCGCCAAGAGCACGTGGCTCGGCTCGCTGCTGCCCGAGGTGCAGGCGCTGCCGGTGCTCGTCTCGATCCCCTCCAGGTCGAGCGCCGCAACGAGGTCACCGCCCTCCAGTCCATGGGCGACGAAGCTGGCGCTGTTCGGCAGCCGATGCTCGGGATCGCCCGTCGGCTCGATGCCGGGCAGGGCGCTGAGACCCTCGATCAGGCGATCGCGCAGGGCCGCCTCGTGCCCATCGCCGCGCTGCCCCAGCTCGAGGGCAACCGCGAAGCCAACCGCTCCGGCAACGTTCTCGGTCCCCGCCCGACGCTGCCGCTCCTGGGATCCCCCCTGGATCTGCGGCAGCATGGCGGTCCCCTGCCGCACGAAGAGCGCACCGATCCCCTTGGGGCCATAGACCTTGTGCGCCGCCAGGCTCATCAGATCGACCTGCAGCGGATCCACGCGCAACGGCAGATGCGCGGCAGCCTGGATCGCGTCGGTATGGAACAGCACCTTGCGGTCGCGGCAGATGGCGCCGACCTCCGCGATACGCTGAATCGTCCCGACCTCGTTGTTGGCGTACATGACGCTGACCAGGGTCGTGCGCTCGTTGATCGCCGCGGCCACCTCGGCCGGGTCGACCCGGCCGTATCGGTCCACCGGCAGGTAGGTCACATCGAAGCCGGAGCGCTCCAGCACCTGGCAGGTGTGCATGCCGGCCTTGTGCTCGATGCTGCTGGTGATGATGTGCCGACCGCGGGCGCTGGCGGCCCAGGCGACCCCCTTGATGGCGAGATTGACCGACTCCGAGCCGCCGGAGGTGAAGACGATCTCCCGCGGCTTGGCGTCGAGCGTGGCGGCGATCCGCTCGCGAGCCTCGTCGAGCCCTTGGCGGGCGCGGCGGGCGGAGGCGTAGATGCTCGACGGGTTGCCCCAGTACTCGGTCAGGTACGGCAGCATGGCATCGAGGACCCCGGGCCCCAAGGGCGTGGTGGCCGCGTGATCGAGGTAGATTGCCATGGCGCGATTATGCCGCAGCTCGCCGGCGGCCACGGTCAGTCACTCTCGGGCGGGACCACCTGGAGGTGCAGCTCGTGGAGCTGCTCCGGGCTGATCGTCGACGGGGCTCCCATCATCAGGTCGCTCCCCGACTGCGTCTTGGGGAAGGCCATCACCTCGCGGATATTCTCGACATCGGCGAACAGGGCGGCCCAGCGGTCAAGGCCGATGGCGATCCCGCCGTGCGGCGGAGCCCCGTACTCGAGAGCATCGAGCAGCGCCCCGAACTGGTCGCGCATCCCTTCCAGGGAGTGGCCCATCAGGGCAAAGGCCCGCTCCAGGAGGTCGCGCCGATGAATCCGCACCGAGCCGCCGCCCAGCTCCCACCCGTTGAGCGCCAGGTCGTACTGCTGCGCGTGGACGGATCCAGGGTCGCTCTCCATGCGCTCGATCTCCTCAGGCACCGGCGCGCTGAACGGGTTGTGGGTGGCGTCCCAGCGCTGGCCCTCCGGATCCCAGGTAAACATCGGGAAGCGATGAACCCAGACGTAGGCGAGCGCCCGCGAGTCGCGCATGCCGAGCCGATCCCCCATCTCCAGGCGCAGCTTGCCGAGCGACTCCGCAGCCGTCCGACGATCCGCATCGGCCACGATCAGGAGCAGGTCGCCCGGCTCGGCTGCCGTCGCGCCCCGAATCCCATCCTCGGCCTCGCCCAGGAACTTGGCGGCCGGGCCGCGGAGGCTGCCGTCGGGCTCGACCGCCAGGTGCGCCAGGCCACCGGCGCCGTGACGGCGGGCAAGATCGGTCAGCTCGTCGAGCTGCCTGCGCGAGTAGTCGGCGCAGCCCGGAGCGCGGATCGCGAAGACCGCCCCACCGGCGGCGATCGGCTCAGCAAAGACGCGGAACTCGACCCCGCCGAGGGCGGACGACAGGTCGACCAGCTCCATGCCGAAGCGGATATCCGGCTTGTCGGAGCCGAATCGGCACATCGCCTCGTCGAAGGTGAAGCGCGGGAATGGCGTCTCCAGGATCGGCCGGTCGGGCAGGGTTTCGCCGCTGATGCGAATTGCCATGCGTTCGACGGTCGCCATCACGTCCGCTTCGCCGACGTAGCTCATCTCGATGTCGAGCTGCGTGAACTCGGTCTGGCGATCTACCCGCTGGTCCTCGTCGCGATAGCAGCGCGCCAGCTGGTAGTAGCGGTCGTACCCAGCCACCATCAGCAGCTGTTTGAGCTGCTGCGGCGACTGCGGCAATGCGTAGAAGTGGCCGGGCTGCAGCCGGCTGGGGACCACGAAGTCGCGCGCCCCCTCCGGCGTGCTGCGAATGAGGGTGGGAGTCTCGACATCCACGAAACCCTCGTCCTCCAGCGCGCGCCGCATCGCACTCGCCAGGCGCGCGCGGAGCATGAGCCGCGCCTGCATGGCCGGCCGGCGCAGGTCCAGGTAGCGATACTT
>JALYTG010000209.1 GCA_030854405.1 Chloroflexota bacterium
GAGCACCTGGTCGCCGCAGAGGCGGGTCGCGAGGTCGTAATGCTGGCCGCTGACCGGGCAACCTGCGTCGATGGCGTCGCCGCCGTGTGCAGCGCTCTCTCTAGCCAGCCACCGCCATGAAATCATCGATAACGGCTGCCAGCTCGGCGGGGAGCTCCAGGGCCGGCATCTCCAGCTCGCCGAGTCGCCGCCCGAGATACAGGCCCGCGCCTGATCGGTTGACGTAGTGCAGCCGGACCGCTCCCGCTGCGACCTCAGGCACTCAGGACGCCGTCTGCGGTACGGGCAATGAGCCCAATTCGTCGCAGCGGCCAGTAGCGCGCGACAGCGCGCCAGCGCACGGCCGCGAGCGGCAGCGCACCAAATGCTGCCGAGTCGGTGCTCGCCGCCGCGTTGTCACCGGCGATCCACAGCGCGTCGCCCGCTACGCCAGCGATGCGCTTGACCAGCTCGCGCTCCGGATCCCTGGGATCGGCGGCAACGACCACCTCACCAGCATGCGGCGGCCGCCGCGTGTAACTCCAACGCTCGACGAGCAGCCAGTCGCCGGCCAGAAGGGTGGGCGTCATCGAGCCGCCGCGCACCTCCACCAGGTCGAGCCAGCGGCGAGCGAGGACGGCGGTGCTCAGCGTGGCGAGAGCGCCCATCACGCCGAAGAAGGGTCGGATCCGGCCCTTCTTCGTTCGCATTCGTCGGATGAGCCTAGGCCCCTGCGGCGGCCGGCACCCCTGGTCGACCATGCGCCCGAGTCTTGTCGGGGCCGCCGGTCGCGATCCACATGCCGTCGACCTCGTCGATCAGCTCGAGCAGCCTCTGAGCCTCCGCGGTGTCGAGGCTCTGCTTCACCTTGGAAGCCTGCTTGGTCGCCTTCCAGAAGGTGTCGTGCAGGTTCGGGAACTTGTCGAGGTGCTCTGGCTTGAAGTAGTCGTGCCAAAGGACGTCGAGGTGGTGCTTGACGAGCTCGGCGCGCTCTTCCTTGACATGAATGCATCGGGCGCGGAAGAGCTCGTCGGTGTTGGCCTCGTACTTCTCCAGGATCTTGAGGCAGGACTCGGCCTCGATTCGTGCCTGCTCCGGGTCGTAGATGCCGCACGGAATGTCGCAATGAGCGTGGACCGTGCGGCGCGGCCGCAGGACGTTGCGCAGCTTGAGCATGGGTCTCCTCGTTAACGTCGGTGCTGGATAGACGATTGTGCAGCAAGCGGCGCGCCAAGCAATGGAGCGCTTGCTCGGCGATCCTGCGGCTGGAACCTCAGCTGCCCATCACCATGCCGCCGTCGATCCCCAGCACCTGGCCGGTGATGTAGCGCGCCTCGTCGGATGCCAGGTAGACGGCGGCGGCGGCAACGTCGGCAACCGATCCGACGTACCCCATCGGAGTCAGGGATCGAATCGCCTCTGTCATGGCGGCCGGCATGCTGGCCGTCAGATCGGTCTCGATCAGGCCAGGCGCGAGCGCATTGCAGGTGATCCCGCGCGAGGCGAGCTCGCGGGCGGTCGTCTTGGTGAGCCCAATCAGGCCCGCCTTGGCGGCCGCGTAGTTGGCCTGGCCGGGATTTCCCATCCGGCCGGCGGCCGAGGACATGTTGATGATGCGGCCGGACCGCGCCTTGACCATCGGGCGTGCGACCGCGCGCGTCATCCAGAACGGTCCGGAGAGATTCGTGTCGAGGACCGAGCTCCATTCATCCGCGTCCATGCGCATCAGGAGGTTGTCTCGAGTGATGCCGGCGTTGTTGACGAGGATGTCGATCTTGCCGAACGCCTCGAGTGCACCCTTGACTATCTCTTCGCAGACCTCGCGACCGGCGGAGGTGTCCCCCTGGATGACCGATGCCTGCCGCCCCATCTCACGCGCCTCGGCGGCGACCGCCTCCGCCGCCTCCGCGTTGTCCCGATAGTTGACCGCCAGGTTCGCCCCCTGCCCCGCGAGTGCGAGTGCGATGCCGCGCCCGAGGCCCCGGCTACCGCCGGTGACGAGGGCGACCTTGCCGCCAAGGTCGAACATCAGAGCGCGCCGGCCAGCTCGGGTGCGGTCACCTGGGGCCTGCCCATGCGCGTCTGGTCGCCGGGAGCGACGAATGCCCGGGTCGGATCGGCGGTCCACTCCACCACGGCGGCGCCGGCCGTGTAGCCCGAGCCGAACGCCGCCATCAGGATTCGGTCGCCCTCCTTGATCCGGCCCTCCGCGACCGCCTCGACCAGCGCCATCGGCACCGAGGCAGCGGAGGTGTTGCCGTATTTCTCGAGGTTCAGGTACACCTTCTCCGAGGGAATCCCGAGCTGCTTCTGGACGTTCTCGATGATCCTCAGGTTGGCCTGGTGGAAGACGAACTGATCGATCGACTCGATCGTCAGCCCCGCGTTGCGCACGGCGGCGCCGGCGGACTCGGCGAGCTGACGCGTGGCGTAGCGATAGACGTCGCGCCCCGCCATGTGGATGAAATGCCCGCCGTCCGCGCTCGTCTGGGGCGAGGCGGGACAGGCCGATCCCCCGGCGGGCACGATGATCCCGTCCCAGCCGGTCCCATCGGAGAACATCTCGAAGCCGAGCAGGCCGCCCGGCCCGTCGGAGGCGGACAGGATGACCGCACCCGCGCCGTCGCCGAAAAGGACGCACGTGTTGCGATCGCTCCAGTCGAGGAAGCGGCTGAGCACCTCGACTCCGATCACGAGCACATTGCGGTACATCCCGCTGCGGACGAAGCTGCTGCCGGTGGCCAGCGCGAACACAAAGCCCGAGCAGGCGGCCTGCAGGTCGAAGCCCGCGGCGCGGGTGGCCCCGATGTCGCGGGCAACCAGCACCGCCGTCGCCGGCAGCGGATAGTCGGGCGAACAGGTGCCCACGATGACGAGGTCGATATCGGCGGGGTCGATTCCGGCCACCGCCAGGGCATCGCGCGCGGCGTGCACCGACAGGGTGTTGGTCGTCTCATCGTCGGCGGCGATGCGCCGCTCGCGGATTCCGGTGCGGCTGACGATCCACTCATCCGAGGTATCGACCATGCGGGAGAGCTCGTCATTGGTGAGAATGCGCGACGGTGCATACATCCCCCAGCCGGTGATCACGGCGTTCGTCGTCATATCCCTCCTCCTGTCATTTGGTGCTGGGGAGCGACCTCGAGGAGCGGCTGCTGGCGTTTCACCAGGGTGCCGCTCTCGACGAGGACGCGCGTCACCGTCCCGGTGACGTCCGACTTGATCTCATTGAAGAGCTTCATCGCCTCGATCAGACCCACCACCTGGCCGGCACTCACCTCGCGACCGGCCTGCAGGTAGGGTTGCGCCCCTGGTGACGGGGCCGCGTACCAGACCCCGGTCAAGGGAGCGCTCACGAACCGCATCCCGGGCGCGGGCTCGCCGAACGGGGTGACCATGCGCCCCGGCTGCGAGGCCGGAGCCGCTGCCGGCGGAGCCGGATCGCGGAACGGAGCGACAGGGCGAGCCAGGCGAACGTGAAGGTCGCCGGCTTCCACCTCGAGCTCGTCGAGGCCACTGGTGACGAAGCTCGGCGCCAGGAGGTCGACGGCGGCCAGCGCTCGCCGAACCTCAGCTGGGCCATCGACGCCCGGCCCGATCTTCTCGATCTCATCTGCCACCTGTCAGGCATCCTGACCGTAGCGGCGAAAAATCAGCGTCGCGTTATGGCCCCCGAACCCGAAGGAGTTGCTCATGGCGGTCGTGATGCGGGCTGAGCGCGCGACATTCGGAATGTAGTCGAGATCGCAGTCGGGGTCAGGGTTCTCGTAATTGATCGTCGGCGGGAGGCAGCCGTTCTGCATCGCCAGAATGCAGGCGATCGCCTCGATTCCGCCGCCCGCGCCCATCAAGTGGCCGGTCATGCTCTTGGTGCTGCTCACCGGGATCTCGTAGGCGCGCTCGCCAAAGACGGTCTTGATGGCGGCCGTCTCGGCCCGGTCATTTGGTGGCGTGCTGGTCCCGTGGGCGTTGATGTAGTCGATCTCGTCGCCGCTCATCGAGGCGTCGGCGAGAGCGAGGCGCATCGAGCCGACCGCGCCGCGACCCCCCGGGGCTGGAAGGGTGATATGCGACGCGTCGTCGGTCGCCGCGTAGCCGACCACCTCGCCGTGGATCCGCGCTCCACGGGCCTGCGCGTGGTCGAGCGCCTCGAGCACCAGGACGCCAGCGCCGTCGGCGATCACGAACCCGTCCCGGTCAGCGTCGAACGGGCGCGAGGCCTTCTCCGGCTCGTCATTGCGCTTGGTCGAGAGGGCACGCATGGCGGCAAACGCCCCGATCGGGATCTCACCGATGCCCGCCTCCGCGCCGCCGGCAATCATCACGTCCGCATCCCCTCGACGAAGGATGTTGAGGGCATTGCCGATGGCGTGGTTGCTCGATGAGCAGGCACTCACGGTCGCGTAGTTCGGTCCGCGCGCGTTGGCGTAGATCGCCACGAAGCCGGCCGCCATGTCCGGGATCATGGAGGTGACTAGGAACGGGCCGATGCGATCGATCCCGAGCTCGTGAGCCTCGATGATGTCGCGGATCATGGTGTTGATG
>JALYTG010000050.1 GCA_030854405.1 Chloroflexota bacterium
ATCATCAGCATCACCGACCTTGAGAACCAGCGCTCGCAGCGCGTCATGGAGAAGCTCGGCCTGACCCGACGCGGGACCGCGCGCTGGCACGAGCACGACGTCATCTGGTATGCGCTCGAGCGACCCGACCGGAGCTAGGCGACGCGCTTGGTCTTGTTGTTGACGTAATCGACCAGGACGAACTCGCCGAGGTGCTCAGGCTCGACATAGAAGGCGCGTCCCCGGTTGATTCGGCTCATCAGGTCGACGAACTCCGACAGGTAGCGCGAGCGCTCCAGCATGAAGGTGTTGATGACGATCCCCTCCCGCGTACATCGGCCCACCTCGCGCAGGGTCGACTGCATGGTGCGGATGGTGGGCGGGTAGGCGAACTCGACCTGGCCGTTGGCGATATGCGCGGTCGGCTCGCCGTCGGTGATGACCACGATCTCCTTGTTGCCGCCGTGCCGCCGGCCGAGCAGCTGCCGAGCGATGATGAGCGCGTGCTGCAGGTTCGTTCCGTACTCGAATTCGTAGGGCGAGAGGGTGGCAATCGCCTCCGGCTTGATCTGGCGCGCGTAGTAGGCGAAGCCGACGACGTAGAGGCGGTCGCGCGGGTACTTGGTGTGGATCAGAGTGTGCAGCGCCATGGCGACCCGCTTTGCAGCCGAAGAGCAGCCGCGCAGCAACATGGAGCGACTCATGTCGAGCAACAGGACCGTCGAGCTCACGGTCGCTTCCTCTGACCGATGCACCTCGAAGTCGCCGGGCGCGATGCGGAGCGGCGTGCCCGGTCCCTCCCGCGCCATGGCATTGAAGAGGGTGCGATTGAGGTCGACAGCGAACGGGTCGCCGAAGTCGAACGCCTTGGTGTCGTCGGTCTGCTCGCCGCCGAGGCCGGCGCGCGGAAGCGGATGGCCGCCCAGCGACTCGCGCCGCAGGCGGCTGAAGATCTCGGTCAGCGCCCGCATCCCGAGCTTGCGCGCAGCGCGCGGGGTCAGCTCGAGGCGGCCGCCGTCGCGCTCGAGATAGCCCGCCTCCTCGAGCGCGCGCGTCAGCTCACGCAGCTGCTCGAGGTCTTCGGCCGAGTCGTCTCCACCGAGGTCACGCAGCAGGTCGGCGTCGATGCGCTCGAGGGCGTCGGGGTCGCGCGCGCCGAGGAGCTCCTCCTCGAGCGAGGAGAACTGCTGCTGGCGGTCGATGGCAGCCAACGCCTCCGGCAGACCCATCGGCTCATCGCCCGAAAAGGGGTAGGGCTCGCCGAACGGCTGATCGGGCCGCAGCCCCTGGAGGTTGCCGGCGAGGCGAGCCATGTCCCAGCGCAGCCGATCGTCGCGCAGCAGGTCGTCCATCAGGCTGCGCAGCTCCTCCCGCATCTCCAGGCTCATCGAGTTGAGGAGCGAGGCCATCTGTGAGGACTGCCGGTGCAGGTGGTCGATCAGCTGGTCGACGTTTTCGATTCCCGGCGGAAAGTATTGGCCGTGCTGCGCCATGAACCGATCGAAATCGGCGGAGGTATCGGCCCCGGAGGCGTGCTTCTCGAGCAGGTCGTTGAGGTCACGGACCATTTCGCGGATGCCGGTCAGATCCTCGGCGGTGACCCCCTCGACGCCCTGCTTGAGCCCCTGGAAGTAGGTCTGCAGCATCTGCCTGCGTAGATCATCCGAGAGCACATTGAAAGCATCGCGGGCGTCGGGATCCATGAATTCGTAGTCGCGCAGCCCGTGGAGCCGCCCCGAGACGTCCGGCGGCAGGGCGTCGATCCGGTCGCGGCGTTGCTGCGCGGTCCGGCGCAGCACCTGCTCGCCCATCCTGGCCTGCTCCTGGTCTACGCCCGGCACAGCGTCGAGGCTCCGTTGCTCAGCCTCGTGAACCCGGCGCTCGATCCCCTCGCGCTCCTGGTCGAGGATCCCGTCGAGCCGCTCCCCGATCTCGTCCAGCACCCCCTCCATGTTGGAACGCTCCAGCTCATCCGCGCGACGCTCGCGGAGCCGCTCGAGGATCCGTCGCAGGCCGGGAACGTCACCGCCACGGGTGCCGTGCAGGCCGCGCTGCATCAGGCGTTGGAGGGCGCGACGCAGATCGCCCTCGGCCAGGATGTCGTCAGAGAGCGCGTCGAGCACATCGTCGGCATCGAAGGGCGGCAGCTGCTGGCTGCCGTCCCAGCGGGAGTATCGATACAGGGTCATCGGTCGGCTAACAGTGCCAGACGAATGGCGCCGCGTCCATCGGTGGCCGTCCTGAAGCCCGAGCGGTCAGTCCCGCCGACCGCCGTCGGAATCGGTTCGGCTATTCGTAACCCATGCGTTACGCATCCGATGGCCACGACGCGCTACCGCGCGTACCGCACTCCGCCACCGCGTCGCTCCTTGTTGAGGCGGCGATTGAGGTGCAGGCCCTCCAGGACGAACTCGACCCCCGACGCCAGGCCGGCCGGCGATTCGCCCACGTCGAGGCGACCGATCGCACGCCGCAGCTCTGGTAGCTCGCTGACGAGCCGTTCGTGGGAGCTGCTCGGCGCCAGCTCGCCGACCTCGGCCTCGACTCCGGTCTCGAAACGCTCGATGAGGGGGAGCAGCTCCGACATCGCGAAATGGCGGTTGAAGACATTGACCACAGCACGGGCCACGAGCTTCTCGATCACCCGATCCTCGCGCGTCTCGTCGCCAAGCGTCTCGAGCTCGATCTTCCCCGCCGTGGAGGCGATCACGGCCCCCAGGTCGCTGATCCTCGGCGCTGCGGTCGGCTCGTCCAGGCGCACCGCCCGCTTCAACGCGGCCGCCCCGAGCGTCTCGCGGTTGGCGATCGTGACCCGCACGCTGACGCCGGAGCGCTGGCTCACCTCGCTACTGCGCCGGGCCAGCTGCGACAGCTCGGCGAGGATCTCCTTCATGAACCCGGGCACCTGCACCAGGACCGATGCCGCCGCCTCGTCGTCGAAGGTTCGTCCCTCGGCCTCCATGATCGCGATCTCTGTCGTCGCCTCCTCCGGGTAGTGGGTCCGGATCTGCGCCCCGAATCGGTCCTTCAGAGGGGTGATGATCCGCCCGCGCGACGTGTAGTCCTCCGGGTTGGCCGATGCGACCACGAACAGATCGAGGTTCAACCGGATCCGGTAGCCGCGGATCTGCACGTCGCGCTCCTCCATCACGTTGAGCAGCCCGACCTGGATCCGCTCAGCGAGGTCTGGCAGCTCGTTGAGCACGAAGATGCCCCGATGCGTGCGGGGCAGCAGCCCGTAGTGGATCGTCAGCTCGTCCGCGAGGTAGCGGCCCTCGGCCACCTTGACCGGGTCGACCTCGCCGATCAGGTCGGCGATGGTGATGTCGGGCGTGGCGAGCTTCTCGCTGAACCGATCCTGCCGCCGCAGCCAGCTCACGGGGGCAGCCTCGCCCGCCTGGGCGACGATCGAGAGGGCCCGGGGCGAGACCGGATCGAGCGGGTCGTCGTGCAGTTCGGCGCCGGCGAGCGCCGGGACCCATTCGTCCAGCAGGCCGACCAGGCTGCGCGCGATGCGGCTCTTGGCCTGGCCGCGCTCGCCCAGCAGGATGATGTCCTGTCCAGCGAGGATTGCGTTCTCGATCTGGGGCAGGACCGTTTCGTCGTAGCCGAGGATCCCCGGCAGGAGCGCCTCTCCGCTCCGGATCCTGTCCAGAAGGTTGCTGCGCATCTCCTCCTTGACCGATCTCGGGCGATAGCCCGAGGCGCGCAGCTCGCCGAGGGTCGTGTCGGTCGGGCGAGACGGGGTCATGCGGGAAGCTCCTCCGCGTCCGGTAGGTGCGGGTAGTCGGCAACAGCGACGGCGACCTCCGGCGGGTCGCAGATGCCGCGCTCGGCGAGGAGAGCGAGGAAGGCGGCCCGCTCGCCGAGCTCGGCCTCGAGGGCATCTGCCTCCAGGCCGAGGCTCTTCGCCAGGATGGCATATGCCGCCGGATCGTGGATGAGCGGACGAAGAGCGCGGCCGCCGTCCGAGCGCAGCATGGGCGGCGCCGGAAAGCGCTGCGCGCCGGTCAGCCGAGGAGAGCGGTCCCCCTCGATCGCTGCCAGGCGCAGTGGTGCGAGCGACCCGTCGCTGTCCAGGCGCAGGTGCCACGCCTCCTCGACGCGCCGGTACATGCCGGCCGGAGTCCGGTAGGCGCTGTACTGCAGGTAGATCGTCAGGCCCGCCAGATCCGGATCGGTTGCGCCGAGCTCATCGCGCATCTGCCCCAGCGCCTCGTCGAGCGAGTCCGCGTGCATCGTCGCGCCCAGTCCGTAGCCGCGCCCGGCGAGGATGAGAGCGCCGCGAGCGTTGCGACCCCAGACGTAGATCGGCAGGTGATCGCTCATCTCGTTGACCAGCAGGTAGCCGCGATCGGGGCCGATCTCGTCGAGCCAGCTGAAGTCCTCCGACCAGCCCCGCAGGAAGACTCCGACCGTCTCGTCCGGAAGGAAGTCGACGAGCGCGGAGAGGGTGGTGGTCTTGCCCGCCATCGGCGCCTCGGAGGAGAGCATCACGCTGCGGCGACGGGCGACGACCGCCCACAGAGTTGCCATCAGCCGCGCGTCGAGGCTGCCGCTGCCGACGATCTCGACCGCCGACATCGGCCGGGGAAGTGACCAGTGGTAGCCCCACCAGCCCTCCGGAAAGCGCGCGTACCACGAGCCGGCCATCCTCGCCACGGTACGCGCGCTCGGGAGGGCGCGCAACCGGAGCCGGCTTGGCCGATGATTGGGTAGTGCGCAGGCTTCGTCCGTGGATCGGCCCGCTCGGCTGGGCAGTCAGCCTCTACGGCTTTGCCACCTTCGCCTGGATCCTTTGGTCGCAGGTCCAGCTCAACGGTGGGGAGGCGTATGACGCGCATGCCTACCTGCTCGCCGCACGGCACCTTCTCGCCGGCGAGCCGCTCTACACGTCGGGCGGCATCGGCGACCCGGGCGCCTACCGGTACCCTCCCACCTTCGCCCTGCTGCTTGCCCCGACGGCGCTGGTTCCGCAGCTGGCGGCTGTCTGGCTCTACCGCCTCGCCTGCCTGGTTTGCCTGCGCTACCTCGTCGGGTCGTGGCGCGCGGTCGGGTGGAGCCTCCTCCTTCCACCGGTCTGGATCGAGCTCGTCGCCCTGAACCTGACACTTCCGATTGCCGCCGCCGGCCGCTGGGCGCTGCGCGACGACCCGGGCGCAGCCTGGCTTCCGGCCGGAGCGGCCCTCAAGTACGGATCCGCACTCCTGGCTCCCTTCCTGTGGGCCGTTCGGCCGTCGTCGCGGCGGCCTCTGCTGATTGGGAGCGGCATCGTCATCGGGCTGATGCTTGCCCACGCCGCGCTGGATCCCGGCGTCTGGCAGGCGTACTTTGCATCGCTGCGCCAGCAGGCCTCCAGCAACGACGCCGGCACGGGCGTCAACTGGCAGCTGCTCCACCTCGTGCCATCGACCACCGGCGACTTCGCGCTTCGGTCCGGACTGGCGGCCGTGATGGTCGTGATCGCCATCCGGCGCCGATGCGGCTGGCTCGCCTATCTCGCAGCTACGATCGCTGTCCCAACGCTCTGGCTTGCCCGGCTCGCACCTCTGGTGGCCGTGCCACGCCTCTGGTGGGAGGAGCGTCGCGACGCGGCGGCACTCGCGGCGGACCATGCCGGGGCCGAACGGATGGGGCCGGCGCCGGCCACCACCTAGGGTGTGGCCTCAGGCGCCCGGCACGACGACGAGAAAGGTGGTGCCATCTGAGCCCGTCCGTTCAACCCTGATGCTGCCAGCGTTTGCGGCGAGGAGCTCGCGTGCGATGGTCAGCCCGATGCCGCTCCCGGCCCGCTCCGCGTCCGCCGCGCCGCGCGAGCGATCCGCTCGGTAGAAACGCTCGAAAATATGGGGCAGGTCCTCCGTCTCGATTCCCGGGCCCTGGTCCGCCACGCGGATCTCCATCGCGCCGGTCGTGCGCCCCGCCGACAGCCGGACGGTCCCACCCGATGGCGTGTGCTGCACCGCGTTGACGACGAGATTGCGCAGGGCACGGTTGAGCTGTCCACGGTCGAGGTCGACCGGCAGTGCGTCCGCGACGGCGAGCTCGAGCCGAACGCCGCGCTCCCGAAAGAGCCCCTCGAGCGCGCTGGCCAGCTCCTGCACCAAGACGCCGGCGTCGAACGCCTCCGGGCGTCGGGCCAGCGCGGCCGATTCGGCCTGCGCCAGCTCGCCCAGCTGTACGATCACCCCCGAGAGCGCGGTGGCGGAGGCCTGCGCCCTCGCGAGCTGCTCACTGTCGGCCGGCACCACGCCATCGACCATGGCCTGTAGCTGAGACTCGAGTACCGTGGCCGGCGTCGCCAGGTCGTGGGCGATATCGCTCGCGGCCCGACGGCGAAGCGTCTCCGACTGCTGAAGCCGCTCGGCCATGGCGTTGAAGGCGCCGGCCAGCTCAGCCGATTCCCGGTCCGGGCCAGGCGCCGCCCGTGCGCTCAGGTCGCCTCCGCCGAGCCGGCGCGCTGCCGCGGCGACGCCCCATAGGGGACGTGTCAGCCGATCAGCCGTCAGCGTCGCCAGACCGACCAGCAGGAGCACACAGATGATGCCCGCCACCAGCAGGGTCATGTTGAAGAGCCGCAGGAAAGCAGCCTCTGCGCGTGAGGGCACCTCGATCACCAGCCGACCAATCGTTGCTCCATCGCTGATCAGTGGCTGCTCGATCGTCTGCGTCACCCCGGCGCCCTGGGGGAGACGACCCGCGCGAGCGACCACCGCGCCCTGGGCATCCTGCAGGGTGACGCTCCCGCCCGAGAGATCCGCCACCCGGCGAAGCAGCAGCTGTCGCGCCACCTTCGCTCGGGGCGCGTCGCGTGCCTGCAGGTCGACGAGGGCGGCCGCTGCCACGGAGAGGCGCTCGCGCTGCTGATCCCCCAGCGCCTGCTCGAAGCTGCGGCTCACCACCCGGTTCACGAGCAGGCCGGCAACCAGCAGCACCACCACGACGCCTGCAGAGAGGAGCAGCGCCAGCCGCAGCGCCAGCCGCTGTCCGCGCGCGCCGCTCCGCGTCACACCGGGTCCCGCGCCGCGACCAAACGATAGCCGGTCCCCGGGATCGTCTCGATCAGCCACGGCTCGCCGGCGTCGTCACCCAGCTTGCGGCGCAGATTGGCGACGTGCATGTCGACCACCCGGTCGAAGACCTCGTCCGGGCGGCGCGCCACCACCTCCAGCAGCTGCTCGCGGCTGAGGACGCTCCCCGGCCGGCGCGCGAGCGCAAGGAGGAGTGCCGCTTCGCCGGGAGTCAGGCGCCCTGCGCCCCCGCCGGCCAGGGTGTAGCGGCGCGACGCGGCGTCGAGCGTCACACGACCGCCATCGAGCGACAGCAGCGAATCGGCCTCGGCGCCGGGCGACGCGCGCCGCAGGATCGCCGCCACCCGCGCCGTGAGCTCGTGGGGATTGAACGGCTTGGCGAGGTAGTCGTCCGCACCGGCGCGCAGCCCGGCGATCCGTTCGGTATCGGTCCGTTTGGCAGAGGTGATCAGGATCGGCACGCTCCCGCGATCGCGGAGCTGTTCAAGAACCGCCTCGCCCTGCATGGTAGGGAGCATCAAGTCCAAGATGACGAGGTCGGCGCCATGCTGGTCGAAGGCCGCAAGGGCCGCCGCGCCATCGCCAGCATCGGTCACGCGGTAGCCCTCGCGTTCGAGGTACAGGCGCAGCAGTGCGCGGAGCTGGGGCTCGTCCTCGATGACCAGGATCCGGGCTTGGGGGGTCACCACCGCATCGTAGCCGTCGCAAAATCAAGGAGATGTCAAGACTGATGCGCCCGATCTTGACGCCATCTTGACGTCGCGGGGCGAACCTGAGCTCCAGCCCCGCCCGAGATACGAGGTTTCAGGAGCAATGCGAACTGCCAAGCTGCTCGGCGCCGCCGGCGCCCTCATCGCCGCCGCGCTGGTCGGCGGGACCCTGATCGGTTCCGCCCTCGGGCAGAGCTCACCCAATCCCGCGCCAGATACGACCAAGGGCGCCGCCTACTGCCAGACGTTCCTCGACACCTTCGCCTCCAAGCTGGGCGTCTCGACCGACGCGCTCCTGCCGGCCGCCAAAGCGGCGGCGACCGCCGCCGTCGATGCCGCCGTGGCGGCCGGCGACCTGACCGCCGAGGTCGGCGCCGAGATCAAGACGCGGATCGCGGCGGCGAACGGTAACGGCTGCGCGCTGCTTGGCGCTCGATTCGGCCACTTCGGGCACAAGGTTGGTCGTCACGTCTTCACCGGCGACCTGCTCGACGCCGCGGCCGGAGCTCTGAAGCTTTCAACCGACGCGCTCACAACCGAGCTCCGCGCCGGTAAGTCACTCAAGGAGGTCGCCACCGCGCACAAGGTCGACTACGCGACCGTCTCCAAGGCCGTGCTCGACGCCGCCAAAGCCGACCTCGACAAGGCGGTCGCGGCGGGCAACCTGACGCGGGCCCGTGCCGACCAGATGCTCTCGAACCTCAGCGACGCCTTGAACAGCGGCGACTTCCCGAAGGGCCCCGGTCGTGGCTGGCGGCACGACGCCGAGGGCTGATCCTACGAGACCGTGGGGCCGCTCCGCGCGCCCGCGCGACGGCTCCTTCGTTGACAAGCCCGGGAACCGCCTCCGACGAGGTCAGCCGCCGATCTGACTCATGTTGCGCGGGGGCGGCCGGAATCCCGGATCGCCGATGCGGTGCTTCAGCTCTTTGTTCCAGGCCGCCTCGCGCACGAGCTCGACGAGCTCGTCGTCGGAGGCGCCGGACCGCATCGGTCCTCGAAGGTCTGTCTCGGCCTGGCTGAAGAGGCAGGTGCGCAGCGTCCCCTCGGCGGTCAGGCGTAGCCGATCGCACGCGTCGCAGAAGGGCTCGCTGACCGGGTTGATGAAGCCGATCTCGCCGATCCCATCGGCGAAGCGGTAGACCCGGCTGGTCTGCGCCGGATCGTCCATCGCGACCGGCACCAGCGGCAGCCATGCGCGCGGGACCGATGCCTCGAGCGCCGCCTTGAGCTCGGCGCCGGTCAGCACCGCGTCTGGCGACCAGGCGTCGCCTCCGTCCAGCGGCATGAACTCGATGAAGCGGATCACGTAGCCGCGCTGGCGGGCAAGCTCGGCGAACGAGCGAATCTCCGTATCGGTCGTGCCGCGCAGGGCGACCGCATTGACCTTGATCGGTCGCAGACGGTGATACGCCTCCGCTGCGCGCAGGCCCGCCAGGACCTGGGCGAGGGCGTCGCGGCGTGTGATGCGCGCGAACTCCTCGCGCACGAGCGAATCGAGGCTGACGTTGAGCCGCCGCAGACCGGCGGCCGCCAGCGCGCCGACCTTGCGCTCGAGGAGGAAGCCATTGGTAGTGATCGACAGGTCATCCAACCCGTCGTGCTTCAGCGCCGCCAGCCGCCGCACGATCTCCGGGAGCTCGCGCCGGACGAGCGGCTCGCCGCCGGTGAGCCGGACGTTGCGCACGCCCAGCCCCACGAAGAGGCGAGCCAGGCGCTCGATCTCGTCGACGCTCAGCAGCTCGCGCGCGGGGAGGAAGGTCATCTCCTCCGAAGGCATGCAGTAGAGACAGCGGAATTGGCATGCATCGGTCACGCTCACGCGCAGGGAGCGCAACACCCGGCCGAAGCCGTCGATGAGCGGCGCATCGGTCACGAGAAGCGGGCGGGCGAGAGCCGTCATCCATACAGCCTGACACGCCGGCGTGAAGCGCGCACGACGGCTATCCGAAGCCGTACTGGTCGACGTCGCAGACCGGCTCATACCCCACCTGGGGGTAGATCTTGTTGGAGGTCGGGTTGGTGAGATCGGTGTCGAATCGGCGCAGCTGCATCGGTCATTCCATGGAGTGGTTAGGCTGTAAGCCTACGAACATGAGGCAAGGAATGACGACGATCGGGTACGCCGCCATGCTCGAGCAGTTCCATCCGACCGAGCTGCTCGATTTGTGCGCCCAGGCGGAGGAGGCCGGCTTCGATGCCGGCTTCATGGTGAGCGAGCATTTCCATCCCTGGACCCCTCAGCAGGGCAATGCCGCCTTCGCGTGGTCGTTCATGGGAGCCCTCGGCCAACGCACGAGGCTGCCATTCGGGACTGCGGTCACCTGTCCGGGCTTCCGCTACCACCCCGCCGTGATCGCGCACGCGGCGGCGACGCTGGGCGCCATGTACCCCGGACGCTTCTGGCTCGGGCTCGGCGCGGGTGAGGCACTGAACGAGCACGTGATCGGCGGCGAATGGCCGGAGGTCGGCATCCGCAGCTCGATGCTCTTCGAGGCGATCGAGGTGATCGACAAGCTCTTCAGCGGCAAGGTCGTCAAGCACGACGGGGAGTACTTCACCCTCGAATCGGCGAAGCTCTACACGCGCCCGGAGCAGCCGGTCCCCATCTTCGTGGCCACCGCCGGGCCCCTGAATGCGAAGCGCTCTGGCCTGCACGCCAACGGCATGATCACGGTCGGGGCACCGGACGAGAAGATCGAGATGCTGTTCGCCAGGTTCGCAGACGGTTGTCGCGAGGCCGGCAAGGACCCGGAAGCGGCTCCCAAGCTCCTCCAGATCCACATCTCGTGGGCGCCGACCCAGCAGGAGGCGGTCGATAACGCGGTCCGAGAGTGGCCCAACGGCGGAATGCCCTTCGCCAAGCAGGACATCCGCAACCCGGAGGACTTCGCCAGCATGGCGAAGATGGTGCGCCCTGAGCATTTCGCCAACCGCGTGCTGATCAGTGCCGACCTCGAGGAGCACGTGGCCTACATCGCGAAATACGTCGAGATGGGCTTCGACGAGATCCACCTGCACAACGTCGGGCGCAACCAGGCCGAGTTCATCACGGCCTTCGGCGCGCACGTGATCCCGCAGCTCAAGCTCTCCTGAGCCGGATGCGGGTTGAGGACGCCCGCGGCCGCTTCGAGCAGGCACGCGTCGCCCGCTTGGCGACCGTACGCCCCGACGGGCAGCCGCACATCGTCCCGATCGTCTTCGCGCTCGAGGACGATCTGCTCTACTCGATCGTCGACGCCAAGCCGAAGCGGGGTCCCGATCTGGTCCGCCTGCGCAACATCGCAGCGGAACCGCGGGTCTCGCTGCTCGTCGACCAGTACGAGGAAGACTGGCAGGCGCTCTGGTGGGTGCGCGCCGACGGCGTCGCCACGGTCGTCGAGAGCGGCCCACCTCGCGACGTCGCGATCCGCCTGCTTCTCGAGAAATATCGTCAGTACGACGAGTGGGCAACGCCGCTAGGCGCGGCGGTCGTCGTTCGGATCGAGCGCTGGAGCTCCTGGTCCTTCACGTAGAACGCGTCACGGGAAGACGCGGGCGGCCAGCGCTTCGTACTCGACCACGATCCCCTCTTGGTCGACGCTGAGCAGGTAGCGCCGCCCCGACGGCAGTGATCGATACTCGTAGCGATCGAGCGCTCCACCAGTCTCCAGGCGGGTGTAGCGCTGCTCCATTGGGTGCATTGCCAGGCTCGGCGCGTCGATCCATGCGGAGCGGATCTCGGCGTGCTCGCCCTCAGCCAGCCTCAGCCGGCGGATCGGCAGCGTGTTCGTGAATGGCGCCGCCGCGAGATCGACATCAAGGCAGCCGTCGAGGCCAGGCCGATGCTGGCCGTCGACCAACCAGGATCCGGCGCCATCGGCCGCCACGCGAACCCGGCGGGAGCCGGCAGGATCGGTCGATTCGACGACGACGGACCGCGTCCGCCAGGCGGCATCGGTCCTCAGCGTGAAGTGGACCACCCAGGCCTCTCCCCTGTCGCCGATCACCTCCCAGCCTTCGGCGTACCACCCCCTGCCGCGCCGCTCCAGCTGAACCAGGCTATGGCCGTCAGGGCTCCCGGCACGCCGCCAGGCGAAGAGGCTCAACGGCGCGGCAGCGGGGTGCGGCGGTACCGCTGGTGGCGCTGCCGGAAGAATGGGCCGTGGTGCTCGGCGGCCCGCTTCTCCGCAGCCTCCGCCCAGGTGATATCGGGCCAGGTCGCCTGGAGACTGCGTCGAAGCTGATGGACCCACAGGTACATGTCTGCATCAGTCTTGAACGGGTAGCGCAGCGGCAAGCGAGTCGTGCGGATGATCTTCAGGGCCGGAAGGTAGACGTTGTCGTACCAGTCAGCAGCGGCCTCCTCGTCCGG
>JALYTG010000051.1 GCA_030854405.1 Chloroflexota bacterium
CGGCCCTTACCGCGGCGGACTCAGAGCCCGAAGCGCTGATCGGCCTGGCAGAGATCGCTGCCTCGGGACAGCTGCTGCACCAGGTCGCGGAGACGACGATCGGTTTCGGCCACCGCGAGACGCGAGCTGGCCGGATCCTCACCTTCGAGGCCGCGGGCGCCCCGCTCAGCCTGTCCGCGGAGCAGGTCGACCGGCTGCGTCCGGCCGCCGTGCTGCTTGCCCCGGTGGCGGCCGAGATCGGCGCCGCGACGCTGACGAGCAGCGCCGGAAGCGGGTGGCGCCCGCTTCGAGCAGCGATCCTGCAGGGCTGGCTGCGCCTCCTCGAGGCGGGCAAGGTGGTCAGGCCCTTGCCATTCAGCGGCCTGCCACCGGAGCTGATCGCCGCGCTCGCCGAGCTGGCTGTTCTGGTCGCCTCGCGAGAGGACCTGCTGGCCGACGCGACACATCCCCAGGCCCAACTGGCGGCGCTACGCTCCGCGATCGGGCCCGGACCGATCCTGGTGGTGACTGATGGCGTCGAAGGCGCCTGGTTCGATGTCGAGGAGACAATTGGTCACGTACCGGTGGCGTTCCGCGTCGATCGGGTTCCCACCGTCGGTGCGGGCGATGCCTACGCCGCGATTCTGGCCGTCCGTTTGGCCACCGGATCGGCTCAGCTGCGTGACGCGATGACCGATGCGGCGCAGGCCGTCGCGGAGATCCTCGCCGCGCGCCGCCGCGCCTAGACTGCCAAGGGCCGCGGGCATCAGGCCACGCGCTGGCGGCCCGCGCGTCGCTCGGAGGCGGCGACCCAGCGACGCAGCCGCCTCAACCGCGATTCGACACGCAGGCGGACGGCACCGAGGGCCTGTACGCTTCCTCCCCGCCCGAGCGCAAACGCGATATCCAGCACCCGAGAGGCGGCGCTGGCCGCCTCGAGTGCGCCGGCAAGGTCATCGCGATGCCGCTCGCGTATCCGCGCCACCTCGATCCAGGCGGTCGCGGCGTCGAGCGAGGCGCGGCGGGTCCCGTCCCTCCACAGTTCCTCGGCGCGGCCCGACTCCCCGGCGGCGAGCAGGAGTCGCGTCGCCAGGCGTCGAAGGGAAGAGGCCTCTGCCGGATCCCCGCACGCTGCCAGGCCCGCCTCCAACAGCTCCAGGGCGTCGGCGGCTGCACCCAGGCGCAGCAGGTCGATTGCCATGCCGTGTGGGTCGAGCACGGTCGCCTCGCGCCAGGCGCCCGCCCGAAGCCGGAGCACCTCGGCCTCCAGCAGCGCGAGCGAGACAACGTCCTGCAGGTTGTGATCGAGCACCTCTGACAGGAGCTGTGGCGAGCCGCCGCGCAGATAGTCGAAGTAGCGTCCAGGGACCTCGCTGCCGCCAACATCCGAGTCGCGCCGGACGCCAAGGACTCCCGATTCGACCTGGCCCAGGCGCGCGCCGCCAAGCCTACGCCGCCAGAGCCGCCGTGCGACCGGGAGCAGGTCATCGTGGGCATCGGGCAATGCCGCCTGCTCCTCGAAGAGGCCGTGCACGATGAGCCGGCTCGCCAGCATTGGCATATCGAAGGCGCGCCCGTTGTAGGTGACGATGCGGTCGGCGCTGGCCAGCTCGGCCGCCACGCGTCGCAGGAATGCCGCTTCATGGGGGTAGTCGGGGAGCAGGTATTGGCGCACCACGATCTGCTCAGCTTCGAGCCATGCGAGCCCCGCCAGGAAGATGACGGTCCCGGCGCCGGTCGAGAGGCCGGTCGTCTCGGTGTCGAAATAGCATGCCCTTGGGAGTCGGCCGAGCGCCGGCGCCACGGCCTGCGGCAACGCGACACGTCGCTCGACAAGCAGGATTGTTCCGCCCGGCTCGCGGGTCAGCCGCGCGTCAAACCAGCGCGCGAGGGTCTCCGTGCGATCCGCCACCGCCGGCACCGGAACGGTCGGCGCGCGTTCCGCCCGAAGGCTTGCCAGTCGCTCGGCGAGGCTAAGCCCAGCCATTCAGCCCAGTGCCGCCAGGAGCTCGGCGGCAGCCGCCTTGCCGCGCAGTCCGACCTCGGTTGGCGGACCAACGCACGACGGGCAGCCCTCTGCGCACGGGCAGTCGGCCACCAGCCGCCGGCAGGCGTCGACCATCTCACCCAGGAGCCCGAAGAGACGCTCGGCCAGCCCGACGCCTCCCGGCACGGCGTCGTAGACGAAGAGGGTCGGCCGCTGCGTGAAGGGCGCCTGCGCCTGGGCCAGGACGCCCAGATCGCGCGCGTCACACATCAGCAGCAGCGGCGCAGTATTGCGGGCCAGGCGCGCGAGTCCGATCAGCGCGCCATCGAGCGTCTCTCGATCGAAGCGTGCCGCCGCCGCATCAGGCACGACCAGCCACGTGGCGGCGGTGTGCATCTGCTGCTCTGGCAGATTGATGGGCCCCCAGCCCACGTTCTCGTGGGTGTGGAACTTGATCTTCTTGAAGATGGTCGCGTGCCACGCGACCATCACCTCTCCACGGGCGCGCTCCGCGTCCGCATCGGTCGGGTCGAGCACGTCGAGCACCTTGAGCGTTACGCCGAGGTCGGCGTCGGTGTAGTAGTCAACATCCACGAGGGTCACGTATGCCTTCCGCTCGGCCCAGTCGAGCCGGTCGACGTGGAATTGGACGCCGGCGTGGATGTAGATCGCCTGCTCGTGAACGAGCATGGGAGCCGCGAACAGGTCGACCTCGCCGATTACGCGGTGCCGGTCGCCCGTGGTATCGACGATCACCACGTTCTCCTGAGCGGCGCTGCGCAGGCTGAATGAGCTCGCGGGAAAGTTCTCCTGGCTCCAGTAGTAGCGATCGTCGCCGGCACGCCTCAGGAAGCCGTCCTCGGACAGCACGTCGAGCAGGGTCGCCGTCTCGTCGAGGCCGAAGCGCTCGTCACTGGGTACCGGCAGCTCGAAGGCGGAGGCCTTGAGGTGATCCAGTAGGAGATGCAGGTTGTCGGGATTGACCAGGCCGTGCTCCGGTGATCGATTGAAGAAGTAGTCCGGATGGGTCGCCAGGAACTGGTCGATGGGAGCCGAGGAGGCAACCATCACGCTCAGGCTGGTGCCATTGCGCCGGCCCGAGCGGCCCATCTGCTGCCAGCTGCTGGCGATGGTGCCCGGGTAGCCGACGCTGATGGCTGCGTCGAGGCCCCCGATATCAATCCCCAGCTCGAGCGCGTTGGTCGCCACCACCCCGCGCACCTGGCCGTCACGCAGTCCGCGCTCGATCTCGCGCCGCTCGTTGGGCAGATAACCACCGCGGTAGCCGTGGATCATGGAGGCGTGGCCAGGCAGGGCGGGCAGGGATTCGCGGAGGTAGGTGGTGAGCACCTCGACCGAAGTCCGGGAGCGGGCGAATACGATGGTCTGCACGCCGTCGCGGATCAGTCGTTCCGCGAGCCGCTGGCTGGTGAGGAGCGAGCTCGCGCGAATCCCCATCTGCGGATTGACGACGGGCGGATTCACGATCACGACGTGCTTGCGGCCGCGGGGCGCGCCGCTGTCGTCGATCAGCTCCACGGGCGCCTCCAGCAGCCGCTCGGCGAGCTGCTGCGGGTTGGCGATGGTGGCGCTGGCACAGATGAAGATCGGGTCGGCGCCGTAGTGGCGGCAGATGCGACGCAGCCGGCGGATCACGTTGGCGACATGGCTTCCGAACAGGCCGCGGTACATGTGCAGCTCGTCGATCACGACGTACTGCAGGTTCTCGAACAGCTTGAACCACTTGGTGTGGTGCGGGAGGATCGCGGCGTGGAGCATGTCGGGGTTCGTGATCACCACCTGCCCGGCCGCGCGCACGACGCTCCGCACGTTGGCCGGCGTGTCGCCGTCGTACGTGCTGGTCTTCAGGCCGATACCGCTCGCATCCGCCAGCGAGCGCAGCTCCGCCAGCTGGTCCGCGGCCAGCGCCTTGGTGGGGAAGAGGTAGAGCGCGCGGGCCGACTCATCACGCGCGATCGCGTCGAGGACCGGCAGGTTGTAGCAGAGGGTCTTGCCGGAGGCGGTGGGAGTTACGACGCACACGTTGCGGCCCGCGCGAGCGGCGGCGAATGCGGCGGCCTGGTGCGTGTAGAGCGCCTCCACTCCACGCTTGCGCAGCGCGCCAGTCAGTCGTCCGTCGATTCCATCCGGCCACGGCGCATGGCGCGGCGCCATAGGCTCGAGGATGCGATGCGCAGCGATCAGCGGCTGGACGGACGGATCCGCCAGCAGTGACTCGATTGCTGCGTCGGCGGTGGCTGGATGAGCGGTCAGCATCGGTGCTCCCTACGGCGATAACGAACGAACGTTCGAGCCAGAATAGCAAGCCCGTTCCATTTGACGGGACAAATGTGGACAATTGCTGCGGTTTTCCTTGACGCTGTGGAAAACCGGTCCCTAGACTGG
This sequence comes from Chloroflexota bacterium, assembly GCA_030854405.1. Next base: position 4,373 of record JALYTG010000051.1, read on the forward strand.
CCGTTCATATGACCGTCGAAGCTTCCGTGTCCGCTCGCGCGCCAAACCCAAAGCGGGTGGACCGACGCCTGCGACTGCCTGCGTCGCGCGGAGGGCTGACCTGGCTGGTGGTGCTCCTCTTGGTCGGAGCGTTTCTCGCCGTGCAGCTGGGGCGGCAGATCTACATCAACTGGGCGATCTCGCGTCAGGCCGACGAAATGCGCGCCGAGATCGCAGCGGTCGCGGCTGAGAACGATGCCCTGCAGCGCGAGCTCGACTACCTTCGCTCCCACGCGTACGTCAGCCAGGAGGCGCGGCGGCTGAGCAACCTCGGGGCAGCGGGCGAGCAGGCCCTCATCATTCCGCCGGGTGCCGAGGCCGCTGTTCCGGCGAACGCGCGCACCGCAAGCGACGCCTCCCGACCGCTGCTCGAGCAGTGGCTGGATCTCTTCTTCGGCCGATAAGCGCGTCGTTCTCGACATCGGTCGTTTGTAGGGGCGCTGCGTGACAGCTCGCCTGTCGCGCGAAAGACCCCCGTGGCAGCCTGGCGGGCCTCGTCCGGTTGTGCCCCGCAGCTGTACCGCAGTTGGCTCGGCGCAGAATGCGGCCATGGCACGTCGCCTTCGACGCATCGGCTCGGCCCTGGCGGTCGTGGCCCTACTGTTCGGCGTCGGCTACACCGGATACGTCGGCTATGAAGCGTCGCGCCAGGCTGTGAACGTCGACGAGCATCGCAGCCGCGACTGCCGAACGCCCGACCTGATCTTGGGCTGGAGCTACGAGGCCATCAACTACCCGATCGGCGACGATGCGGCCCTGCATCGAGCGAATCCCGACATGGCCAGCTGTTCTGACCAGGGTGTCAAGGCCGGTCGCGAGGTAGTCACTTCCGACGGGGTTCAGGTTGCCGGCTGGTACATTCCCGCCGCCGATGGTTCAGGACCGGAGGGCCCGACGATCGTTCTGGTTCACGGTTACGGAGGCGACAAGAGCGGCATCCTCAAGTACGGCTCCGCGCTTCACGAGCGGTATAACCTCGTGGCGTTCGACCAACGCAACGGAGGTCGCAGCACCGGTGCACAGACGACGCTCGGTATCCTGGAGCAGAACGACGTGCGCGCAATCGTCGACTGGGTCGAGCGAACCAAGAAGCCTGTGCACCTCGCGCTGTTCGGGAACTCAATGGGCGCGGCTGCCGCCATCGGCGAAGCGCGCCATGATCCGCGCGTTGAGGCCCTCGCGCTCGACTCGATGCACACCCGGATCGCCTACCAGTTCGAGCAGCGCCTGATGGCGGCGGGGCACCCGGCGTATCCGGGCACCTGGGCCACCTTCCTCGGGACGTGGCTGCGGACCGGCGTCTGGTTCGGCTCGGCCGACCCCGCCGACGCCCTGGTGGATATGGGAGCACGACCGATCATGCTCACCCACGGGACGGCGGACAGCGAGGACCTGCCCGCTCGGACTCAGGCCTTCTACGACGACGCGAAGTCCGAGGGCCTGACGATCGAGCTGCATTGGTGTCGGGGGGCAGGGCACGGGCACGTCGACGACATCTGCCCGCGGCAACTCGCAGGTTGGCTGGTCGACTTCTTCGGACGATCGCTACCGAGCAGCTGAGCTTCCTGCCGTCCCGACCCCCAGCCTGCCAGTCACCTACCAGCCATCTCTCATGACGCTCCCAGACGGCGGCCGTAGAACGAGATGATCAACTCACTCACACGGCCAGCGGAGGCAGTCCCCGCAGGACAAGGAGCTCGGACATGACCACCCCTATCGTCTATCGCATCGACCCTGAAGCCGCATCCCACCTGGTGCCGCGTGGCAGCGTCATCCTGGTCGAGACCGATGAGGGGTCCGACCCCCGCTACGACGCCGTCCGCCGCTCCGCCTTGCGGATGGCACGCGCCGCCCAGGCCAGCGTAGTCCTGTATGACCGATCATCGGGATCCGCGTTCAGCGACCCGTACGCATCGGGACCGTGGACCGCCGACGTCAATGGGCCGCGCGGTGACCGATCGCTGGCGGCCGATGAGCTGTCGGCACTTGGACGCGAGGCGCTCCGCGGGCAGCTGGTCGCTGCCGCGCGCGCCGGAGTGCCCGCGCGAGCGTGGCTCGCCCGCGGCGTCGGCGCTCCTGCCATGGCCGAAGCGGTACGCCGGACGGGGGCTCGTCTCGTCGTTCGCGCGGCCAACTCGCATCGGCCATCGCTGCTTCAGCGCCTCATGCGTGGCACGCCCACCGCCTACCGGCGCGCACTGCGCGTCGTCGTCGTCAACGTCGAGCACGGGGGTGCCGTGGCTGTCGATGAGCTGTCGTGCCCGGTCGCCAGGAATCCAGTTGTGGACAACGGCATGGGCGTCATGAGCGTGGAATCAGCGTGATGAAGGACTGGTCTCGTCAACGCTTCGCCGGCCCGGAACTACGCCACCCAATGGCAGTCGATATCGTTCCTGATCCAGCTGCGGGCGGCAACGACCGGGGGCGTTGGCCCCGCCGCAGTGCTTGCACCAGCCGCCCTGGCTGAGATTTCACTGGCGCTTCGTCATTGCGAGTCTCCGCCACCCAGCGCTCTCGAGCGTGCGGCAGCGGGCATAGACGGCCCGCGGCGAACGCAGCCGGCATTCCCGGCCGATGAAGCGGATCAATCGGGACCGACAATGGCGAAAATGGCGCGTTCGTCGCGCAACCCCTTCAGCTCATGGCTGCCCCGGTCCTCGAAGGTGAAGGAACTACCGTCAAGGAGATCGCGGATCGTGCTCGACACGACAATCTCGCCCGGGTCTGCGAGCTCCATGATGCGTTCCGCCGCGTGGACCGCGATCCCCCGGATGTCACCCGGCGAGACCTGGACCTCGCCCGTGTGAAGTCCCTGGCGCATTTGCAGGCCCAGCTCGTCCACTCGAGACCGGAGGAGTATCGCGGCCCGAACGGCTCGCTCCGCGCCGTCGAACAGGGCGAGCATTCCGTCGCCTGTCCACTTGACGGTCCGCCCGCGATAGCGGTCGACTGCCGCCTGGGCCCGCTCGTTGTGCTGCGCCACGAGCTCGCGCCAGGCATCGTCTCCGAGGCCGGTTGCAAGCGCGGTGGAATCCACGATGTCGGTGAACAGGATGGTGACGAGGCTTCGCTCAGCGCGCTCCTCGGCGGTCCGGCCGAAGGTGCGCATTGCCTCGAAGTCGACCGATATCCAGGGCGTGTCCCCGACAACCCAGGCGTCGTGCCCGGGCGGGATCTCGAAGACGTCCCCCGGATCCAGCTCGAGCTCCGTGCCGTCGGGCATCTGCACGCGCAGCTGGCCCTCCAGGGTCACGCCCAGGTGGTGGTACTGACACGTGTCTGTGCCGGCGATCGGCTTGACGTCGGTGGACCAGCGCCATCCGGGCTGGTACGTCATCTTGCCAACCACGACGTCGTCCAGCTCGACAACGTCGACCTGTCCATGTGGGAATCGTCGGATATCGGCCGCTTCGCTGAAACGCTTTCGCTGGAGCTTCACGATAGAACTCTCTGTCTGGCTATCTGGTGACGCCACTGTACAGAAAACTCGCTATTCGGCCGGACCCACCACCGGGGTGCCACGGTCAAGATTCTGCCGCGGCCAGATATGCCAGCTCATCCCGATCCCCATCACCCACGCAAGCGCGACGCACCAGCCGGCAAGGACATCGGCGGGATGGTGCAGGTCGAGGTACACGCGCGAGAGTCCCACCCCCACGGTGAAGAGGAGCGCAGCCGCCACGACCGGCACGCGCCAGCGCGGGCGCTCCCAGGTGACAACGATCGTGGCGAGCGCGAGCGCCATGGAGCCCACCGCGTGGCCGCTTGGAAATGAGTCGAAGCCTTGCCTGACAGGCAGCGCAACCTCGGTGAGCCGCTCCAGCCCAAGCAGGCCGATGAGGATAGCGCCCGCGAGAGCGGCGGGCCGCCGCCGCAGCGCAAGTCCGGTCACGAGCAGCGCGATCGCCAATGCTGCCGGCACGACCGCCGGTATGGCCGGTGCGAAGATCGGTGCCTCCGACGCCGGTCGCGGCACGTCGACCACTGCCTTTAGAACGCGTCCCGCGATTCGCGCTCCCGCGATCGCGACGAGGAAGAATGCGGCCTTGCGATTCTGCCCACCCAGCATGAGGACGAGGAGCCCCACGCTGATCAACACAACCAGCCCGTTATCGCCGCCGACCAGCGTCAGAAACCCGAAGATGATGTCGTCGATGTGGCTCCCGCCAGCGAGAGGCTCGGGCAGCAGGTCATCCAGGTGCCACTGCGATCGCAACAAGGCCAGCGCCACAACCAACCCGGCCGGAAGCAGAACACCGAGCCCCACCCCAACAAGTCGCAGGATCCCGGGCCGATGCACCAGATCAACCCGCGCTCGGTGGGAATCGCATCCGAAACGCGGCTCCTCCGCCGGGCCGGTCCTCCACCGTGACCCTGCCGCCGTGGGCCTCCACGGCAGCCCGCGCCGTCGCCAGACCCAGCCCGGCGCCACTGCCGCGCGCCGCCGCGCCGCGCTGGAACGGCTCGAAGATCGCTTGCCACTCCTCGGCGGGGACTCCGGGGCCGCGGTCCAGCACCTCGATTGAGAACCCGCCCGCGCCGATCGGGTGAGGCGCGCCGATGATCTCAGCCTCGCCGCCGGGTGGCGAGTAGGTCACCGCGTTGACGAGCAGGTTCGCCAGGGCCTGCTCGACCCGGATCCGGTCGATGTGCACGACGCGACGGTCGACCGTGCGGCGGATGAGCACTCCGGCTCGGTCGGCGACCGGCGCGACGCGCCTTACCACCGTTTCGACCAGGTCCGCGAGATCGACATCGGCGCGCAGTAACAGCCGGCCGTCGCTTGAGACGCTCGCCAGCTGGAGGAGATCGCCGGCCAGCTCACCGAGACGCGCGGCATCATCGCGCGCGGCGCGGACCGCCGCGCGCAGCTCGTCCGGCCCCGACTCGGGCCGGTCCGCCAGCTCGAGCTCGGTCTGCAGGGCGGTCAGTGGCGTGCGCAGGTCGTGCGAGGCGGCGGCCAGAAACGATCGCTGCCGCTTGATCGCATCGCCGATGCGGTCGAGCATGCCGTTCAGCGTACGCGCAAGGACGCCCAACTCGTCCGGGCGCGACGGTTGGGGCAACCGGCGATCGAGGTCGCTGGCGCCTATGGCGGCTGCCTCCGCGGTTATCTCGGCCACCGGCCGCAGCGCGCGGCCTGCCAGCCACCAGCCTCCGGCAGCGGACAGGAACGCTGCCAGCACGCCCGCAATCGCCAGCAGGCCGGCCAGGCTTCCCTGTGACCGCTCGATCGGTGCCAGGTCCGCCCCGGCCACGACGCGCAACCCACCCTGAACCTGTTCGGCCCTGACGAGGAAGCGACGTCCGTTACTGGATGCCTCGCTGGTCGACCCGGTTGCGGTGGCAGCCGGCACCGGCGATGGGGCGCCGGCGCTGGCATCGAGCACCGTCCCGTCGGCCGCGATGACCGCAACGAAGAGGCCCGGTTCGTCTCCGCTCTCCTGCAGGCCCGGCTGACTCTGGTTCTCGAGAGAGCTGCGCACAGCAGCAACTCGCGTCTCGAGGCGCTGCTCCAGCGCGCCGCGCAGGGCGATCCCGAACTGCCACCACACCACCAAGCCCACCACCGCGATGGTGACGACCACTGCCGCGCCGTAGGTGAGCGCCAGCCGAGTCCGGATCGTCACTGCTGGCGGGAGGCCTGCGGCGAGCGCAACACGTAGCCGGCGCCGCGAACGGTCTCGATGCGCGGCAGCTGCGGCGCCTCGCCGAGCGCCTCGCGCAGTGAACGAACGTAGACGTCGATGATGCGCGGCGACCCCTCGAAGGCCCAATCCCAGACCTGATCGAGGATGGCGCTGCGGCTGAGCACCGCGTCCGCGTTGCGGGCAAAGAACTCGAGCAGGGTGAACTGGCGCGAAGTGAGGTCAAGGTCACGGCCATCGGCCCGGGCACGATGTCCCGCTGGATCAATCTCGAGGTCGCCGACGTGCAGCACCGCGGGGCGCTCCACGGTCCCGCGGCGGGTCAGCGCGCGCAATCGTGCCAGCAGCTCGGTGAAGGCGAACGGCTTGACCAGGTAGTCGTCGCCGCCGGCGTCGAGCCCCCGCACCCGGTCCGCGACCGCGTCGCGCGCGGTCAAGAAGAGCACCGGCGACCAGCGCCCTGCGGTGCGCAGATCGCGGCAGAGGGTGTAGCCGTCGCCATCGGGGAGCATGACGTCAAAGATCATCACGTCGTACACGGACTCGGTCGCCAGCCATCGGCCATCCTCGATGCTGGCCGCATGATCGACGGCGTGGCCCTCGCGACGGAGCCCGCGCAGGAGCAGGCTGCTCAGGCGCAGGTCGTCCTCGAGCAGGAGGATCTTCACGGGTCAGAACTTCCAGAAGCTGTCATGCCTGGATCGTGGCAGACAGAATGTGAAGAGCAGATGAAGGAGGGATCCGTCTTCGATCGAATGTGAGCCGAATATGAAGCGAGGGACGCGTTCCTTAACGGTCGGCTCACACAAGGGGGACCATCCTGTGTCCACGAAGCCTGCCACCGTGGTGGGCGCCTTGAGCGCAGATGAGGGATGAATGATGAACCTCAAGCGATTGCGCAATCCGCTCGTCGCAGCAGTCGGCGCGCTGCTGATTGGTGGCGTCAGCGTGGCGATCGCGACCGGGCCGAGCACGCGGCCCAACGCACCCGCGACGACCGGCGACGATCAGGCCGGCGCACCGGACACAGACACTCTCAAAGCGGGCGACCAGACCACGCCTGACTCGCAGGCTGAACAGGCCGCTGAGAAGGCCGCCGCCGCAACCGAGCAGGCCGGTGGTGAGGTCGATGGTCCCGGCGGCCATGCTGACGACCCGAACGATCCGACAACGGATCATCAGTTCGAGGGCGAGGAGTAACCCCCGCTCCAAACCCCGACGTGCCCCACGCCGGGGCGATCAGCGTCGCGGGCCGCCTCATCGGTAGGGTCAACCGGCTGGAGCGTCAGACGCGGATGGTGAGCTGACCGATGACGCCCTGTTGCGTCTGATACAGGCCGGATAGGGTCACTTCGACGATCGAGCCGTCGGCCCCGACACAGGTGGCCGAGATGGTCTCGTCACCCGGGTCACTGGCGGCGCCTACGCATGACCACCCGTCCGCAAAAGTGATCGAAAGATCGGAGGTGCCGCGTCCGGTGCGGAGCTCGAGCGACCCCGGATAGCCGCCGGCGAAGGAGCCGCTGAGCACGCCGCGCGCAAAGGTCGCCTGCAGATCCGCGCTGAACGACGTCGTCGGACGGACGCCGGTGGGGGATGGGTGCGAGGCCATCCAGGCGGCGGATGCACCGGAGCCCTTGCCGTTATTGGCCGTGGCGTTCCAGCCCGCCTGGGTCGGTCCGACGAGGGTGAACACCACCAGCGTGACCGCGGCCACCGCGAGCCCTGCCGCCGCCGCGGTCCGCGACGGCAACCTGGTGGCAGAAACGAGCCGCCATGCCGTCAGTGCCAGCACGCTGCCGGTGCATGCAACGTAGAGCCCAAGGGCCCACGGCTGACGGGTGTCGCTCCCGCTCCCGAGACCATGCACGGTGGCGAGCGCGAAGACAGCGAACGCGAGGTAGTGGAACCGGCGCCACCAGCCGTAGCCGATCCAGCGCCGGACGTACT
>JALYTG010000210.1 GCA_030854405.1 Chloroflexota bacterium
GCCACGATCCACGAGGTCCGCGAGCAGATCGGTCGAAACTTCGGCGCGATGGTCGGTGACGAGGCCCAGGACGTGCTCGACGTGATACGACCGTTCGCCGGGGAAGCGATCTGGCTTGCGCAGGACGTCTGCGACCAACCGCTCGACGTCGAGGTTGACGATCCCCATCAGCAGGGCCGTGGGATGCGCTGAGTCGAAGGCGCCCACGATCTCGCGGATAATGTCGCGCCAGGTCGCCTCGGCTCGCTGGTCCTGCCGGCCGCGTGCCACGGCCAGGGCCGAGTAGAAGCCGTGGAGCGTCAAGCCCGCGTAGGGGCGCTCCGCCTCGATCCACAGGGCCTGCTCGCGGCTGGCCATAGCCGGCACCTCGTCCGAACACCGCATCGCCGATGAACTTCTCGAGCGTCCCGTCGTGCGAGGCGACCACGTCGGACGCCAGGCTGAAGAATCGGCTCAGCAGACCACGGACGTCCTCCGGGTCGACGTTCTCGCCCAATGACGTCGAACCGACCACATCGGCGAAGAAGACCGTGACGAGGCGTCGCTCCTCACTCATCGCCGCATCGTAGCGGGCGGCGACTATCATCGGCCGATGACAACAAGAATTGACACCGCCCTCGAGGCTGCCCTCAGCTTCCTCGCCGAGCACGCCGACGAGCACCTTGCCCAGCTCGACGACTTCCTCCGCATCGAGTCGGTGAGCGCAGACCCCGAGCGCGACGACGACGTGCGGCGTGCGGCGCAGTGGATCATCGACGAGCTGACCCGCATCGGCGTCGAAAATGCCCGGATGACCGAGACGAGCGCGCACCCGATCGTGACCGCAGACTGGCTGCACGCCGGTCCTGACGCGCCCACGGTCCTTGTCTACTGCCATTACGACGTCCAGCCGCCCGACCCCCTGGATGAGTGGGTGCGCCCGCCCTTCGAGCCGCGCCACGAGGATGACCGGGTGTACGCCCGCGGTTCCGGCGACGACAAGGGCCAGCTCTTCATGCATCTGAAGGCGGCCGAGGCCTGGCTGGCGACCGCCGGTCGACTGCCGGTCAACCTCCGCTTCTTCTTCGAGGGCGACGAGGAGGTCGGCTCAGAGCCGGTCGAGGAGTTCATCGTCAGCCACCCCGAGCTGCTCAAGGCGGACCTCTGCGTGGTGAGCGACGGCGACACGTTTGACGACGAGGGGACGCCGTCGATCGGCTACGGGCTGAGGGGGATCGCGTACTGGGAGGTTCGCGTCTCCGGGCCTCACCAGGATCTCCATTCGGGTCAATTCGGCGGCGGCGTCGACAATCCGGCGAACGTCCTCGTCCGCATGCTCGCCTCCCTGACCGATGAAGCCGGCCGCTTCGCGGTCCCCGGCTTCTACGACGCGGTCCTCGAGCTGACCGATGAGGAGCGGGCTGCCTACGCTGCGCTGCCGGTCGACTCGGAGCAGAAACGGCTTTCGATCGGCGTGCCCGCCTGGGGTGACGGCGAGCGGGGCTACCCGCTCATCGAGCGCGTCTCAGCGCGCCCCACCTTCGACATCAACGGCATCTGGGGCGGCTACAGCGGCGCAGGGGCCAAGACCATCATCCCTGCGTGGGCAGCGGCGAAGTTCAGCACCCGGCTCGTGCCGGATCAGGACTACCGGCACATCGAGCAGCTCGTGAAGCGCCACCTCGAGTCGATTGCGCCACCGACCGTGCGCGTCGAAGTGAAGGTGATCCATGGCGGCGCACCCGCGATCACGCCGCTCGACCACCCAGCGGTCGAGCTCGCCTCACGGGCGCTGGAGTCGGGCTTCGGCAAGCGGCCGCTCTTCACTCGCTCCGGCGGCTCGATCCCGGTGGTGGCCGAGCTTGACAGCCGGCTGGGGCTCAAGACGGTGATGGTCGGCTTCGCTTCGCCCAACGGGAACTTCCACGCTCCGAACGAATGGATGCCTCTGCGCAACGTGCGCGATGGGTTGCGCTCATTGGTTCACCTCTGGGGAGAGCTGGGCAGCGCGGGGCGGGCTGCCATCGGCGGAGGTTGACGTCGCTCCTCCCCCCGCCTAGCCTTTGCGTCCATAGATTTCGGAGTTTTGGTTGCCTGCCAAGCCTCGCCGCGCCGCGCCGCTGCTCCCCACCGGCGAAAATGCTCCCGACGATCCGTGGCTGCCGCTGGGAGCAGCATCCCGGCTGGTCGGTGTGGGGCCTGACACCCTTCGTCGCTGGGCCGATACCGGCAAGGTGCAGAGCTACCAGACCCCCGGTGGCCATCGGCGCTTCCTCCGGTCCAGCCTCGAGGCGATGATCAACGCCCCGCGGCGACACCGATACGGGGTGGAGCGTCTGGCAGACTCGGCCGGGACCATGGTCGGCGAGCTCCATCGGCGCATGCAGCGCGTCGGATACGCGGGGCAGCCATGGCAGGCACGCCTCTCGGCTGAAGAGCGCGACGACTTCCGACGCTGGGGAGGAAAGACCTTCAACCTCGTGATCGAGTACGTGGCGGCCGGCAAGCGCGCGGAGCGCCAGTTGGTGCTCGAGGAGGCCGAGAAGATGGGGGCCCTGTACGGCGCCGAAGCGTCGAAGGCCGGCCTCTCGCTGGCGGAGACGGTCGAGGCCTTCCTCTTCTTCCGATCACCGGTCCTCGAGGCGATCACGGGTCACCTGCGTCGGCGCGCCGCGGATGTATCCGACCTGACGAGCGCGTTCCGCGAGGCCAACCAGGCGATCGACGGCGTGCTGGTCGCGCTCGTCAGCTCACACCGCGACTCACGCCACTCTGTCTAGTCGACGATGTAGAGCTCGGTGCTCGTCGTGTTGAGGCGCTCGCCGGAGCTCTCGGTGCAGACCATGATGTCCTCGATGCGCGCCCCCCAACGGCCGGCGGCATAGATTCCCGGCTCGATGCTGAAGGCGTGGCCGGGCCGCAGCGTCTCGTCGTTGCCGTCGACGATATACGGCTCCTCGTGCGTCTCCATGCCGATGCCATGACCGGTGCGGTGGATGAAGAGCTCGCCGTACCCGGCGTCGGCGATGATCGAGCGCGCGGCGCGGTCGATCGCGCTCGCGGCGATGCCGGGACGGACCGCGCGGCACGCACTCGCCTGCGCTTCGCGAAGCACCTCGTACAGGGAGGAGAACTCGTCGGGCGGCGAGCCGACGAAAGCGGTGCGCGAGGTGTCGCTGGCGTAGCCGTCGCGGTTGCCACCGATGTCGAGCACGATTGCGTCGCCGGCTCCGATCACCCGCTCGCCAGCGTCGTGATGAGGGCTCGCGGCGTTGGGCCCCGAGGCGACGATGGCGAAGGGCGCGGTCTGGTGGCCGGCTCCCAGGAGCAGCTCGGCGATGTGACGGCTCACTTCCGCCTCGGTGCGTCCGGACAGCCGCTCGGCCGTGATCGCCAGCATCGCCTCGTCCGCGGCCTGAGCTGCGGCCCGCAGGCGGTCGATCTCATCGGCGCTCTTGATCCGGCGCAGGGCGCTCAGGCTCGGTCCCGCCTCGACCAGCTCGATCGGATCGAGCGCCGCCCGCAGGCGCAGGACGAAGCGGGCCCACATCTGATCCTGGACCCCGACTCGCAGCGCGGTCCCCTTGAGCCCGACGCGGACCAGGCGGAAGGGGTCCTCGGTCTCATCCCAGGCCCTGATCTCCAACGCGTCGGCGATGGCCCCGAGCTCATGGCGAGCGAGCGGCTCCTCGAGGCGAGGCACCACGAGCGTCGGCCTGCCGAGGGCGGGCAGGAGGAGGCAGGTCAGCCGCTCGAGGGCCGGCGCCCGGTAGCCGAGCAGGTAGGCGTAGTCGGGAGAGGGCGTGATCAGGAGGGCATCGATGCCTCGCTCCCCAGCCTCCGTGGCCGCTCGCTGCAGCCGATCGAGGTGGACGGCATCGGCGAATCGCTCACCCGTCAGGAGCATCTCGGTCATACCCCGAAGCCTACCCCGCGACCGCAAGCCGAGGGTCAGTCGATTGTCACGCGAACCTCGAAGGTCTGTCCGCCATGGATCCGCCAAGCGCGCAGCGCACGCTCGGGCGCAGCGGTCGGATTGGCGAGCGTGGCCAGGAGATAGAAGACGCCCGGATACTGGGCGGTCCGCCGGTCGGTGGCCGAGGGGACCGCCGGCGAGCGGGTATGCGAGTGGAAGATTGCGACAAGGTCCTCCCCCGCCTCTTCGATGGCAAAGACGATCCGCACCAGGTCCTCGGGATCGACGTTGTAGCGGAGCGGCGACGCCTCGCTGTTCCGAGCCGGATGGTAGGCAACCGCGGCCCCGTCGGCGAGCGAGCCGGCAAGCAGACCGCAGGCCTCATTGGGGAGCTCAGAGCGCGCGTGCTCGAGCAGCGCGTCCGCCACAGCGCGCGGGATGGTCAGGCCGATCGGGAGCGGTGCGTCAGCGGCGTCCGGGCTAGCGCCCATCGGCGCGCCAGATCACCACAGCAGGGAGCCCTCCAGCTCGTCCTCCAGCTCGTCGACGTCCCGCGTCCAGAGATCGGCAGACAGATATTTCCAGCCGCCGTCGGCAAGGAGCACGAC
>JALYTG010000211.1 GCA_030854405.1 Chloroflexota bacterium
TTCGTGGGTCGTCTGGCGACCGGCAGCGACCTCGTCGAGGAGATCGAACGCTACTGCGCCGAGCAGTCGGTGCTCGCCGCCTGGGTGACGGTGATCGGCGCGGTTCGCCGCGCGCGATATGCCTACTACGAGCAGCAGGATCATCGGTACCTCGAGATGGGCAGCGAAACGCATCACGAGATCGCCGGATTCGTCGGCAACATCTCGTTGCGGGACAACAAGCCGTTCCTTCATGCGCACGCCACCTTCGCCGATGCTTCCGGGGCGACGGTCGGTGGGCACCTCCTGCGCGGGATCGAGGTCTTCGCCGCCGAGGTGACGATCCGCGAGATGACGGACGTGTCGCTCGTGCGCCAGCACGATGAAGAGACCGGGCTCGCGCTCTGGTAGCGTGGGCGACATGGACTCGCTCTTCGAGCGATCGGCTCCGGGAGTGCCGGAGATCTTCATCGCGCTCCAGGCGCTGGTCCGCGAGGTGATGCCCGATGCCAGCGAGCAGCTCGACGTGCCGGATCGCCTGGTCGCGTTCGGCTTCGGTCCGCCCGGCGGGGTCCGCATGCCCGGCCTGGCGGTCGCGCTCATCCCCCATGCCGCACACGTGAACGTGCAGCTCGCCGACGGCGCCGCCCTGGCCGATCCATCCGGCATTGTCGAGGGCACCGGCAAGCGGATCCGTCACGTGAAGTGCCGCACCCTGGAGGACGTGACTCGTCCGCAGCTGCGCGCCCTCCTCGAGGAGCAGGCCCGCCTTCGACGTCCTGGCGGACGCTGATCCGAAGGCATGTAATTGCACCGCGAAGCGGGGCGCCTCCGCTTGGCGCCGGCCGCTAGGATGCGCGGTGTGACGGCAGCGGATCGGAAGACATTCGTCCTCGAACCGATGGCCGACGATCCAGAGGTCGGTCGCTGGCTGACGGCCCTGGAGGATGCCCGTCGCGAAACGATCGGCGAGCTCTCGGGTGTCACTCCCGAGATGCTCGACTGGCGTCCGGACGCACCGCTGAATAGCATCGGCACACTCCTCTACCACATCGCCCTGATCGAGACCAGCTGGCTGCTGGACGACATCCTCGAGGGCGAGTCGGGTCCCGATTGGCTGGAATCGCTCCTCCCGTTCAGCGACCGCGATGACAGGGGTCGGCTCATCCAGGTCGATGGTGTCCCGATCGCCGCCCACCTCGAGCGCCTGAGCGCCATTCGGGAGCACCTCCTCGAGCGATTGCGCCCGATGTCGAATGCCGACTTCCATCGCATCCGCTATCTGGAGTCGTACGACGCCGCGCCTGACTGGGTGCTCCACCACCTCCTCCAGCACGAGGCAGAGCATCGCTCGCATATCGCGTGGCTTCGGGACAGCTACCCCTCCGATCAGTAGTCGGAGCTCGTGGCCGGAGCGGGCGCGTCTGCACGGTATGGCGCACCGACGGTGAGATCCGGTTCACCTCGGGAGTGGGATCGGGCCGATAAGCCCGTGCCGATGGCGGGGTAGGATGTGACCATCCCGCTCCAATTGAGCGTGAAGCGCGCGCCGGTAGCTCAGTGGATAGAGCGGATGGCTTCGGACCATCAGGTCGCGGGTTCGAATCCTGCCCGGCGCGCCACATACATGCCAATCGGCTCCGCCAACGTACCTCCATCGTGACCGATGCCCGTTCGCCCGCCCCGCGGGAAATACCTGGCTGGGCCGCAGCCTGGCGACTGACCTATGGATTCCTGCGCCTGATCGATCCGTGGCTCCGCGTGTCGTGGCGGCTCGGCGCGCTCGGCATCACCTCGCAGCTCGAGGTGCCCGGGCGTCGGAGCGGTCAGTCGCGCAGCGTCCTCGTAGGGCTCCTGCGTGTCGATGAGCGGTGGTACATCGGCCATCCGAATGGTCGGGCAGCATGGACCCGAAACCTGGAGGCCGCCGGCCAGGCGGTCATTCGGCCGTGGAGCACCATCCCCGTCAGGGTATCCGCGACGCGACTGGAGCTGGGGCCAGAGCGGGACGCCGCCATCCACGCAGCCGCGCGCCAGCAGCCCTTTCCCGGCGATCTGCTCTATCGGGCGTCGCAACGCCACGTGCTGGCGGTCGGCGTCTATTTTCGACTGGAGCCGACGTGAAAAGGGGCGGCCCCGCATGGCGGGACCGCCCGTGGAACGCGCAGAGAGAGCTCAGCGACGCGAGACGATTGGCCGAGCGAAGCTCAGGCCGACGAGCGCGGCGGCGAGCAGGAGCAGCACTCCGAGCAGTGCAAGTGGTGATCCGGCCGGGGGCGCCATCGCCGTGTTCGGGGCCCCGGCCGCCAGCTGGCCGCGGACAGCGCCGGCCTTGTAGTCGGCGGTGTGGACGTTGACGTAGAAGCCAGCGGGGTTGTCGATGATGCTCTGCAGGACGGTCTTGTCCTGGCCCGTGACGCAGCCCTGGGTCGAGCCCGTGAAGCCGTCGACGTCGAGCGGTACGACGACGCCGCCCGACACGCCGGCCGCCCCGGTGTGGATGTGGGACTGGGTGGCAGCTGCGATGTTGTTCACGGTGATGTTCCAGCAGACCTGACCGGTAGCGGGATCGATGGTGACGCTTGCGGTGCCCGAGCCGTCGGGATCCCCGGGCGGCGTCTCGGTCGCACCTCCGGCGAGGGTCGTCGAAAGGGTCGTCGGCGCGGCCATTGCGACGCCGGCGAGTGCGAGGCTGGCGAGAAGGGCGAGGATCGCGGCGATGGCGATCGGAGCGACTGGGCGAGTCCGCATGGGTGCCTCCTGCATATGGACGAGACGGCCGGCCGACGGCCGGCTCCTGATGCTGCTATTTCGGAGGCGGTTACGTGTCCCGCGGGCGCTCGCTGGTCAAGTGGTAGGGGACATCGGCCACGATCGTGTTGGGCCGTCCGAAGAGGCGCAGCTTGAGACGCAGGGCTGTCTGGTTGTGGAGCAGGTGCTCCCACCAGTGCCGCGGCACGAACTCAGGCAACACGACGACAATCGGCCGGCGCGGATCCTGGCTCTGCAGCGCGTCCATGTAGGCCAGTAACGGGCCGACGAGGCCACGGTAGGGCGACTCGACGACCACGAGCTCGGTGCTGCCGGCCCAATCGGGCCAGCGATCGCGCAGTGCGGTCGCAGTGGCCGGGTCGCTCGTGATATGGACCGCGGTGGCGTGCTTGCTGATCGAGTTGGCGAACGCGATCGCCTGCCGGGCTGGCCGATCCAGTCGAGCGATCGGCACGATCACGATCGGCTCCGCGGCGACCTCGCGCCCTTCCGGGATCCTGTCGAGGGTCAGCGCCGCGTCGATCGAGCGGTAGTGGGAGCGAATGCCGAGCATCAGTGCGATCAGCATCGGCGCCATCACGATGACGAGCCATGCGCCGGAGAGAAACTTCGTGCTCGCGACGATGAGCGCGATGGCCGCGGTGGTCAGGGCTCCGACGCCGTTGATCGCCAGCCCACGCCGCCAGCCCGGTTCGCGCCGACGCCACCAGCGCACCACCATTCCCGCCTGGGAGAGGGTGAAGGCGACGAAGACGCCGAGCGTGTACAGCGGGATGAGCGCGCTGACGCTGGCACCGAAGGCTACGAGCAGGACGATCGCGAGCCCGGAGAGGGCGATGATTCCCGTCGTGAATGCCAGGCGCTCTCCGCGGAAGGCAAACTGGCGCGGCATGAAGCCGTCGCGGGCGAGGAACGAGGAGAGGCGCGGGAAGTCCGCGAAGCTTGTGTTTGCGGCGAGAGCGAGGATGAGGGCGGTGGTGAGCTGGACGAAGATCAGGTACGGCCCGTCGCCGGTGACCTGCCGAGTGATGAGGCTCAGCACTGTCTGCTTCTCGCTGGGATCCGGGACCACGCCGATCGTCTGCGCCAGATAGCTGATTCCCAGGAAGAGCGTTCCGAAGATGACCGCGGCCCAGGTCAGCGTCGCCCGCGCATTGCGCCACTCGGGCGTCTTGAACGCGGGCACGCCATCAGAGATGGCCTCCACACCGGTCAGCGCGGCCGCCCCTGAGCTGAAGGCTCGCAGGATCAGGAAGAGCGACAGCCCGCCCGCTGCCTGGGCCGCTTCCTGCGCCCGCCAATTAGCCAGCCAGCCTGGAGGCGGCTCGAAGGTCCCCAGGCCGCCAAAGAGGAACTGGCGGGCCAGGCCGACGGCGATGACTCCGAGGAGGGCGGCGATGTAGAGATACGTGGGCGCCGCGAAGATCGAGCCCGATTCGCGGATACCGCGAAGATTCCCGATCATCAGCACCGCCACGATCACGACGGCGATCAGCACCCGCTCCCCGAACAACGAGGGCACGATCGAAGTGATGGCGGCAACTCCGGCCGACACCGACACTGCGACCGTCAGGACATAGTCGATGAGCAGCGCCGCGCCGGCCGTCAGGCCAGGCAGCACGCCCAGGTTGTCGCTGGCCACGATGTAGCTGCTGGCGCCCTGCGGGTAGGCGCGGATGGTCTGCCGGTAGCTGGTCGCAACGATCGCGAGGATCAGTGCGATGAGGAGCGTGAGCGGCACCGTCAACGAG
>JALYTG010000212.1:0-1197 GCA_030854405.1 Chloroflexota bacterium
CCGCGACATGAACTTGGTGGCGAGGTACCGGAAGATGTAGTCGACCAGCGACTTGGCCATCGGGATCTCGCGATTGGTCGTGAACCCGGCCGGCTCGAATCGCAGGTGGCTGAACTTGTTGACCAGGTCCTTCAACGGCACGCCGTACTGCAGCGCGACGCTCACCGCGGTGGCGAAGGCGTCCATCAGGCCGCTGATGGTGGACCCCTCCTTGGCCATCTTCAGGAAGATCTCGCCCGGGGTCCCGTCCTCGTACAGGCCGACCGTCAGGTAGCCCTCGTGCCCGCCCACGTTGAACTTGTGGGTGAACGCGGCCCGCTCGTCCGGCAGCCGTCGCCGGTAGGCATGCGGCGCCGCCAGGGCCGATGCCGCCGCTGCCGCATCGGCCGCTTCGTTATCTCGTGACTTCGCCTTGCTGGTGTTGAGCGGCTGGGAGCGCTTGCTGTTATCGCGATACACCGCGATCGCCTTGAGGCCCAGCTTCCAGCCGTCGATGTAGACCTGCGCGATCTCCGCCGGCGTGCTCGCCTCCGGCATGTTCACCGTCTTGCTGATCGCCCCCGACAGGAAGGGCTGCACCGCGGCCATCATCTTCAGGTGGCCGTTGTAGTGGATCGAGCGCGTGCCGTTGGCCGGCTTGAAGGCGCAGTCGAAGACCGACAGGTGGGCATCGGTCAGGTATGGCGCACCCTCGATCGTCTCGTGCTCGTCGATGTAGGCGACGATCTCCTCCGTCTGCTTGGCGTCGTAGCCCAGCCGTCGAAGCGCATTCGGCACCGTCTGGTTGACGATCTTCAGGTAGCCGCCGCCGACCAGCCTCTTGTACTTGATGAGCGCGATATCCGGCTCCACGCCGGTCGTGTCGCAGTCCATCAGGAATGCGATGGTGCCCGTCGGCGCCAGCACTGAGACCTGCCCGTTGCGGAAGCCCGCCTTCTCGCCCAGCGCGATCACCTCGTCCCAGGTGGTCAGCGCCGCGTCGAGCATGTCGGTCGGCAGCGCCTGCCGGTCGATCCGGTAGGCCGCGTCGCGGTGCATGCCCATCACCTTGAGGTAGGGCTCGCGGTTGATGGCGTAGCCGGCGAACGGGCCGCCCTGGTCGCGGCTGATCCGCGCTGACTGGAGCTCCGCCTCGCCCTGCATGATCGCGGTGATGGCCGCCGAGTAGGTCCGTCCCTCGTCGCTGTCGTAGGCCAG
>JALYTG010000212.1:1207-4470 GCA_030854405.1 Chloroflexota bacterium
GGGCGTCGGGTAGCTCGCGTTGTCGACCAGGATCTCCTGCGCGGTGAGCACGATCCGCACCGCGTGCTTGAAGCTCTCGATGTCGAACTCGCCGTCGTCGCGCAGGAACTTCATCAGGTTCAGGCTCGCCAGGTTGCAGGCCGAGTCGTCGAGGTACATGTACTCGCTGCACGGGTTGCTGGCATTGATCGGCGCGGTGTTCGCGCTCGTATGCCAGCGGTTGATGTTGTCGTGGTACTGGATCCCGGGATCGCCGCAGACCCAGGCCGCCTCCGCCATCTTGTTGAGGAGGTATCGGGCCTTGACGGTCTGCACCGCGTGCCCGTCGATCACCGCGTGGGTGGTCCAGTCGGCGTCCTTTTCGACCGCCGCAATGAACTCGTCCGTGACCCGCACGCTGTTGTTGGAGTTCTGGAAGAAGACCGATTCGTACGCGGCCCCACCGTTGAAGTTCCCGTCATAGCCGGCGTCGATGAGGGCCCAGGCCTTCTTCTCCTCGACCAGCTTGCAGTCGATGAACTCCTCGATGTCCGGGTGGTCCGCGTTGAGGATCACCATCTTGGCCGCGCGCCGCGTCTTGCCACCCGACTTGATCACGCCGGCGAAGGCGTCGAAGCCCTTCATGAAGGAGACCGGTCCGCTCGCGGTGCCGCCGCCCCGCAGCCCCTCGCTCTTGCTGCGGATGGGGCTCAGGTTGGAGCCCGTGCCTGAGCCGAACTTGAAGAGCATCCCCTCGGTCTTGGCGAGGCCGAGGATCGACTCCATCGTGTCATCGACGGAGTTGATGAAGCAGGCGCTGCACTGCGGCCGCTCGTCGATCCCCACGTTGAACCAGACGGGGCTGTTGAAGGCGGCGCGCTGCTTGAGGAGGATGTCGGTCAGCTCGTCGTGGAATGCGGCCTCGTCCTCATCGGTCGCGAAGTAGCCGTCCTTGTGCCCCCATCCGGCGATCGTGTCGGCCACGCGACCGATCATCTGTCGGACGCTTGTCTCCCTTTCCGGAGTGCCGAGCGTGCCCCGGAAGTACTTTGATGCGACCACGTTGGTGGCGAGCGCGGACCAGGACTTGGGGAACTCGAGGCCCTTCTGCTCGAAGACCACCTCGCCGTGCTCGTTGGTGATCGCCGAGTCGCGCAGGTCCCACTCGACCGTGTCGTACGGGTCGACCCCCGGCCGGGTGTAGCGCCGCTCGATGCTGAGGCCCGTCCAGCTGGGCTCTTCGCCCGCTCGCAGCTGGCGGTAGCCGGTCACCTTATTGGTCCCGGTTCCGTGACCGTTGCCGTGGCCGTTCCCGTTGCCTCCGTTGCCGTTGCCTGCGTCGCCTTCGCCGTTCGTATGGCCGTTGCCGTTGGCGGTCTCGGCGCTGGGGTTCTGGGGGTTCGCGGTCCGGGCCATGCTGTGCGCTTCCTCATCCTCCGGGAGGGTGGTCTCCCGGCCTCCTCGTCTGGCGCGTTGCGGGGGCATGGGAGACCTTGGTTTGTGGTCTCGGGGGGCCGCCGTTCGTCGCGCGTGTGGCATGCGTTACGCCACGCTCTCAGGACGAGAATTGTACGACGCGCCACCAGACGAGTCAATGCCAAAACCACAACATGTTGTGGTTCCCTCGCGAATCGACCCCTACATGATGGGGATCTGTGGAAATCTCGTCTGACGCTGTGGAGTAGTCCCGCGGCGCTGTGGAGAGCCTGTGGAGCGGCTTACGCCTTGGACTCGTGCGGGACTTGCTGGCGGTGGCGAGTATCGGCCATTGGTTGGCCGAATTTGCTGTGGCTGGCGACGGATGGGCAAGCTCAGGCGTGTCTCGCTAGCCGAGGCTTGCCAGCGTGGGCAAAGCGGGCCATCGGTTGGCCGATAGACGCTACGGCTGGCAACCGCGGCGGCCGGCGGCGTCAGAGCAGGATCACTGCATCGCGACCGGGATCGCGACCGGCTTGGAGGGCGGCGATGACCGTGCGAGCGTCCAGGTCGAAGGCTCCCAACATGGCCGGACGCCCCTGGGCGAGCGCGCGCCGATTCGCATGGCTCGCCGCAACGACTAGGACGAACCGGGTTGCGCCAACGTCGCGCGCCTTCTCCGTCGTGGCCCGCAGCTGAGCCTGGAGGTCGCGGAGCCTGGTGATGACCTCGACGGCGATGGTCACACCGCCGGCGCGGAGCAGGACGTCGACGGCCCGCAGGTCTCCGGGGAGCGGCATCGGTGCCTCCAACTGGACGCCCCATTTGCCCCGGAGCCGCTCTACGAAGCGGCCGATGTGTGCAGCCTGGCCCTCGTCTCGAAGTCCGCCGCCGAGCGGGTAGGCCTTCAGCCAAAGGCGGAGGCCGACAGCAGCGCAATGCCGGATCAGCACCCTCGCGCGCACGGCGGGCACTCTCCCGTGCTCGAGCCGGGAGACCTGCGCACCGGACGTTCCGATGGCGGCCGCTACCTGCGCCTGCGTCAGGCCCCGGGCAAGGCGCGCCTCGCGGAGCTCTCCGCCCAGTTCGATCCTCGCGCGCTGCCACGACCGCATCGCCTCATCGAGGGCGCGGTTGCGATTCGCCATGCGCCATTCTCCGCCTGGCCCCTTACCGCGGAGTTAGTCCGGCTTTGCTCGGGGTGGCGGGTATCGGCCATTGGTTGGCGGAATTTGCCGTGGCTGGCGACGAATGGGCACGCTCGGGCGTGTCCTGCTGGCCGATGCTTGCCATCGCGGGCAAAGCGGGCCATCGGTTGTCCGATAGACGCTACGGCTGGCAAACGCGGCCGAGCCCCCCGGGGTCCTAGGGCCAACCGATGCCCGATGCGGGCGCCTGAGCGGTGAGGACCTGCCCCGCTCGCGGCGCGTCGGCAATGTTGGTGGGACCACGCCAGTCGTTCACCGTCATGAACAGCATTCTTCTGTCCGCACCCCCGAGCATGCACGCGAAGCAGCCGCGGTCAAGGTCGATCGTTTGCAGCACCTCACCGCCCTCGCGAACGCGCACGCAGCGCTTGTTTGGGACGTCCGCGTACCAGACGGCGCCTTCCGCGTCGATGCAAATGCCGTCCGGGACGCCGTCATCGAGGTCGGCCCACACCCGCCGGTTCGACAGGCTGCCGTCCGCGGCGATGTCGAACGCCGTGAGCCTGTTGCCGTAGGACTCGGCGACTATCAGGGTCGAGCTGTCGGGCGTCACGGCCATGCCATTACCGAAGGCGATGCCGTCGGCCACCTGCCGAGCCGAGCCGTCCGGGCTGACCAAGACGACGATTCCGGGGGCGAACTCCTCACCGGCCATGAGGT
>JALYTG010000213.1 GCA_030854405.1 Chloroflexota bacterium
GATGCTGGACACCAGCAACCCGCCGTTCTGGAAGTGGTTCATCGGCGGGCGGCTCAACGCCTGCGTCAACTGCGTCGACCGCCACCTGGAGACCAGCGCCGACAAGGCGGCCTTTATCTGGGTGCCTGAGCCGGAGGAAGAGGAAACCCTCCAGATCACCTACCAGGAGCTCCATGACCGGGTGAACGAGTTTGCGGCGCTGCTTGAGGGCTTTGGCGGCGTGAAGACCGGCGATCGCGTCACCTTCCACCTGCCGATGCTCCCCGAGTTGCCGGTCTCGATGTTCGCCTGCGCCCGCCTCGGGGTGATCCACTCCGAGGTGTTTGGCGGCTTCAGCGGTGCGGCGTGCGGAGGCCGGATCGCCGACTCCCAGAGCAAGATCCTGGTGACTATGGATGGCTACTACCGCGGCGGCGAGCTGATCGATCACAAGGCGAAGGCCGACGAGGCCGTGGCGACGGCGAAGGAGCAGGGCGTCGAGGTCGACAAGGTGCTGGTCTGGCGCCGCCACCCGGGCCAGTACGCATCGAAGAGCGAAATGGTCGAGGGTCGGGACTTCTTCGTTGACGAGATCCTCGAGGACTACCGCGGCAAGCTGGTCGAGCCGGTCTCGATGCCGGCCGAGGCGCCTCTGTTCCTGATGTACACCAGCGGCACCACCGGGCAGCCGAAGGGGTGCCAGCACAGCACCGGCGGCTACCTGTCTTACGTCGCAGGAACCTCGAAGTACTACCAGGACATCCATCCGGACGACACCTACTGGTGCTTCGCCGACATCGGGTGGATCACCGGACACTCATACATCGTCTACGGCCCGCTGGCGCTCGGGACGACGAGCGTGCTGTACGAGGGCGCACCGAATTATCCGGATGCCGGTCGTCCCTGGCGGATCGCCGAGAAGCTCGGGGTGAACATCTTCCACACCGCGCCGACGACGATCCGGATGCTGCGCAAGCTCGGCCCCGACGAGCCGGCCAAGTACGACTACCACTTCAAGCACATGACAACCGTGGGCGAGCCGATCGAGCCGGAGGTCTGGCGCTGGTACTACGAGGTCGTCGGCAAGGGCGAGGCGGCGATCGTCGACACCTGGTGGCAGACCGAGAATGGCGGCTTTCTGGGCAGCACCCTGCCCGCCCTGCAGCCGATGAAGCCGGGCAGCTGCGGCCCGGGGGTGCTCGGGATCTACCCGGTGATCTACGACGAGGACGGCGAGGTCGTCGAGGCGGGCAGCGGCAATGCCGGCAACATCTGCATCCGCAACCCCTGGCCCGGCATCTTCGAGGGAATCTGGGGCCAGCCGGAGCGGTTCGTGGAGACCTACTACGAGAAGTACTGCAAGGACAAGGAGAGCAAGGACTGGCACGACTGGCCGTACTTCGCCGGCGACGGCGCCGTGCAGGCGGCCGACGGCTACTTCCGGATCCTCGGCCGGGTCGACGACGTGATCAACGTCGCCGGCCACCGGCTGGGCACCAAGGAGCTCGAATCGGCGACGATCACCGTTGACGAGATAGCCGAGGCCGCCGCGGTGCCGGTGATGGACGAGGTCCGCGGCCGGGCAGTCGAGATGTACATCGCGCTGAAGTCGGGGCTCGAGCCCTCAGAGGAGATCGAGCAGAAGGTCACGAAGGCGATCGAGACCCAGATCGGCAAGATCGCCCGACCGAAGAGCGTCTGGATCGTCCCCGACATGCCGAAGACCCGCTCCGGAAAGATCATGCGGAGGGTGATCGCCGGTATCTCCAACTTCACCGACGTCGGGGACGTCTCGACGCTGGCCAACCCGGAGATCGTCGACAAGATCCAGCACCAGGTCCAGAGCGAGAAGGTGGCCCGCGGTGAGGAGCCGCGCGAGCTGACGCCGGAGGAGCTGGAAGAGATCAAGAGGTTTGGTACCGAGTAAACGACTCAGGGGCGCTGCGCGAATGCGCGCAGCGCCTGCTTGCCGCCGCCGATCACCGGATCGCCGTGAGCGAACAGAAGGTGGTCGAAATCCTCGCTGAGAAGGAGCGAAGTCCGCTCGAGGATCGTGCGCTTGACCCTCTCGGGCTCGTCGCCGATCAACCGGTCGGGGACGAAGCCGAGCCCGCCGTGGTTGATGACGCTGTCGGCGAACAGAAGCGCTCCCTCTTCCACTTCGATGCGCAGAACGGTGTCGTCGGGTGAGATCGCATCCATGGTCAGCGCGGTGACGTCGGCGGCCAGCTGGTCGCCGAACCCGAACCCCTCGACCGAGGGGCCGTCCTCGAACGCGTGCAGGCCGTCCCGATGGGCGAGGATCGGGCAGCCGTAGCGCTCCGCGATCTGCTCGGAGTGGCGCAGGTGGTGACGGGTCGAAAGGACGACGCGCCGGGGCCGGTGTTCGTCGAACCACTCGATTCCCTCGTCGGGCAGCAGGGGGTCAAAGACCGTCCCCGTGCCGGCGGCGAGGTGGCAGCTGACCTGCATCCCGTGGTTGGGATGAATCGCGTACCAGTGAAAGAGGTTGGGGAGAAGCTCTTGCACCGCGCGAGCCTATCCGGCGCTCGGTGAGGAGCCCCGCTAACCCGTGACGACGCTGGAGCCGGGGGCTGCCGCCTTCTGGGCTTGGCGCTCTGGCGCTATGCGAATCACGTTCCAAGCCAGGCCGAGACGCTCCATTGCTCCGATCACCATTGCGGAGACGTCCAGCTCCCACCAGCGCAGCCCATGCTGGGCGGAGCGCGGGAAGGCGTGATGGTTGTGATGCCAGGACTCGCCCAGGGTCGGCAGGGCGAGCCAGAAGACATTGGTCGAGTGGTCGTCGAGGGCGAAGCGGCGGCTGCCCAGGAAGTGACAGACCGAGTTGATGCTCCAAGTGACGTGGTGGACGAAGAAGACTCGCACCAGCCCGCCCCAGAGCAGGCCGGTCGCGGCCCCGGCGATCGAGCCGCTGACCAGATAACCGGCGAGCGCCGGGATCGCGAGGCCAGCGACGACCAGGGCCGGGAACCAGCGGTTGATCCGCCGCATGCCCCGGTCCTCGTGGAGGTCGGGCGCGTAGCGTCGGCGGTCGGCGCGGCCCTGCTCGAGCAGCAGCCACCCGATATGGGCGTGCCAGAGGCCCGAGAAGACCCCCCGTACCCCATCGCCATGACCGACGTGGGGGCTGTGCGGGTCGCCCTCGACATCGGTGTGGGCGTGGTGCTTTCGATGGTCGGCGACCCAGTCGATCACCGGCCCCTGGACCGCCATCGAGCCGAGAATCGCAAATGTGTACTGCAGCGCCGCCGACGTCTGGAAGGCGCGATGGGTGAGCAGGCGGTGAAAGCCGACCGTGACCCCGAGCGCGGTCAGCAGGTACAGCGCGGCCATGATCGCGAGGTCGGCGGGGCTGACGATGCTGTTCCAGAGCAGGACGACGGCGGCGAGCACGGCGAAGAAGGGAACGACGACGGCGCCCAGGTTGACCGACTTCTCGAGGCGGGTCATGGCGCGATCCTAGGTGTGGTCAGTGCATGAGATTTCGTAGCCTGGCAACCAATCACGGCGAAAAGTTGTTAGATAGACACAGAAATGCCTGGACCGAGGAGCAACGCGGTCGGCGCCCGGTCTTCGCCGGCGATCGAGAGCGAGCCGTGGCGCGGCCTGCCCGCCACCGTCGCCGACGTGATCGAGCCCGAGATCCCGGCCCTCGGCGATGAGATGTTGGCGACGATCGCTCACGAGGTGCCCGAGTACGCGCGGCCGCTGGAGGGTTCGTTCGGACGCGGCATTCGCCGCGGCGTCAGCGAGGCGCTGCGCCAGTTCGTCGCCCTGGTGCGCGATCCCGACGCGGGCCGCGAGCAGAGCCGCGAGGTCTACGTGGCGCTCGGGCGGGGCGAGTTGGGGGTCGGCCGCAGCCTCGACTCACTCCAGGCGGCCTACCGGGTCGGCGCCCGGGTCGCCTGGCGCCGTCTCGGAGAGGCCGGCCTGCGGGCGAACCTCGAGCCCGAGGTCCTTACGCGGCTCGCGGAGGCGATCTTCGCCTACATCGACGAGCTTTCCGCGGATTCGGTGGAGGGCTACTCAGAGGCGCGGTCCGCAGTCGAGGGGGAGCTCCAGCGCCGCCGCCGCGACCTGCTGGTGCTGTTGCTCCACGACCCGCCCGCGGATCCGGCCGACGTCGACGCGGCCGCAATCGCAGCTGGATGGGCGAAGCCGCGGGCAGCGGGTGCACTCGCCTGCCCCGAACCTGACCTGGGCCGCCTGGTGGGCCGGTTGGGCACCGATGCCCTGGTCTCGAGCTTCGACGGCATCGGGTGCGTGCTGATGTCCGACCCTGAGGGCCCCGGGCGGGCGGCCGAGCTGAATCGGGCCGCCGGCGATATGCCGGCGGCGCTCGGTCCGTCCGGTCCGCTTTCCGCGCTTCCCTTCTCCTGGCGTCTGGCGCGGCTCGCCCTGCGCGCCCGCGACGAGGGGGCAATCGACGCGGAGGGG
>JALYTG010000052.1 GCA_030854405.1 Chloroflexota bacterium
CGCCGGTGTCATCCAGGCGACGGGCGACGCTAGCCGCTTCCCGATCCATCCCCGGGCGCCACCCAACTCCGTCGTATCGTGGTCGGCGGAAGATCCCGAACGGGTGGAGACAGACCTTGGTACAGATCACGCCGTTCGTCGACGAGGGACTCGGCAACTCGTCGTATTTGGTCGACCTTGGGGACGGCCGTGCGCTGGTGGTCGATCCCGTGCGCGACATCGAGCCCTACCTTCGCTTCGCGGAGCGGCACGGACTGACGCTCGCGTACGGCCTGGAGACGCACCTCCACGCCGACTTCGTGTCGGGCAGCCTGGAGGTGGTGCGGCTGGGCGCAACCGTCCTCGCGCCGCGCGGCGGACATCTCGCGTTCCCCCACCGGGCAGTCGAAGAGGGGGAAGAGTTCGATCTCGGCGGGCTCGTCCTGCGCGGCATCGGCACGCCGGGCCACACGCCGGAGCACCTCTCCTATTTGATCCTTGACGGACGGCACCCTGCCGCCCTGTTCAGTGGCGGGGCGCTGATCGTCGGCTCGGTGGCGCGCACCGATCTGATCAGCCCTGAGCAGACCGAACCCCTGGCGCGGGCACTGTTCCGCTCGCTGCGCGATCGCATCCTGTCGCTGCCCGACGAGCTGGCCGTGTATCCGACCCACGGCGCCGGGTCGTTCTGTTCCGCACCCGGCACCGCCGAGCGCACGACCACCATCGGTCGTGAGCGTGCATCCAACCCATTGCTGAGTGTGCCGGATGAAGACGCCTTCCTGCGCCTGCTGACCGCTGGACTTGGGAGTTATCCGGACTACTTCTTGCGCCTGCGCGAGGTGAACCGCCGTGGACCCGCGGTCTATGGGTCCGACCTGCCGAGCCTTGCGCAGCTGACGCCTCGCCAGCTGCAGGCGACCGTCGCTGCGGGCGCCGAGCTCATCGACGTCCGGCCCATCGCGCAGTTCGCGGCGGGCCACGTTCCCGGTGCTCTTTCGATCGCCCTGCGCCCGGCGTTCGCCTCGTGGTTGGGCTGGCTCGTTGATGCCGAACGCTTGCTTGTTTTTGTGGCCGACGCCGATCAGGACCGCGACGACCTGGTGCGCCAGTGCCTAAAGATCGGCTACGAACACCTGACCGGCGAGTTGGCCGGCGGGATCGAGTCATGGCGCGCGGCCGGCCTCCCGGAGCAGATCACCGAACTCAGCGCGGATCCAGCGCCCGCCCAAGCCCGACTCCTCGACCTACGCCAAACGAGCGAATACGTCGCAGGCCACCTGGCGGGCGCCACCCATGTCGAGCTCGGCAGTCTGGCTGACCGGGCGGCGAGCCTGGCGGCTGACAACCCGCTGGTGATGTGCGGCCATGGTGAGCGGGCCATGACCGGTGCCAGCCTGCTCGAACGTGGCGGCTCACGACCGACGGTGTTGCTGGGCGGCCCGTTGGAGATGGCTCGCGCACGAGGCGAGCAGCTCGCCCGCGGCGCGTGACCGCGGCAGAGCAGCGGCCACTTCAGCTCGGGCTGGGCGCCAACCTGGGGCAGTTCGGCCTGCTGGTCGCGGTCAGTGCGCTGGTCGGCGGGATGGTCGGCCAGGAGCGCACCGTCCTGCCGCTGCTGGCGAACGAGATATTCGGCGTGCGGGCGGTCAGCGCAGCGTTGAGCTTCATCGTCGTCTTCGGGCTGGTCAAGGCGGCCACCAACCTGCTTGCGGGCGCGCTCTCGGACCGCTTCGGCCGCAAGCCGGTGCTGGTGGCCGGTTGGATGATCGGCCTGCCCGTCCCACTCCTCATCATCTGGGCGCCAGCCTGGGAGTGGGTCGTGCTGGCCAACGCGCTGCTCGGCATCAACCAGGGGCTGACCTGGTCGACGACCGTGATCATGAAGATCGATCTCGTCGGACCGGCTCGCCGCGGCCTGGCGATGGGCCTCAACGAGGCAGCCGGCTACGGCGCAGTGGCGCTGACCGCGTTCGCCACCGGCCTGCTGGCCGAGCAGTTCGGCCTGCGTCCCGCCCCGTTCCTGCTGGGCCTTGCGTTCGCCGCACTAGGCCTCGGCGCCTCGGTATTCCTCGTCCGCGAAACACGGCGGTACGCGGACCACGAAGCCGCCGCGATCCCCGCTGCGGCTCGTCTGCCGCTGCGGCAGGTGATGCTGACGACCACCGTTCGCGAGCCTGCCCTCTCAGCCGCCTGCCAGGCCGGCCTGGTCAACAATCTGAACGACGGGATGGCATGGGGCCTGCTGCCGCTCTACTACGCGACTGCCGGGCTGTCCGTGGCGCAGATCGGGATCCTCGCCGCCCTGTACCCCGCGGTCTGGGGCCTCGGTCAGCCGCTCACCGGCGCGCTTTCTGACCGTCTGGGTCGCAGGGGGCTCATCGCCAGCGGGCTGTTCCTGCAGGCGGGCGCGATCGGTCTCGTGGCGATCGGAGGCGACTTCGGGGTCTGGGCCGGCGCCGCGGTGCTCCTCGGGATCGGCACTGCCATGGTCTACCCGACGCTCTTGGCTGCCGTCGGCGACGTGGCGCATCCCAGCTGGCGCGCCTCGGCCATCGGCGTGTACCGCTTCTGGCGAGATCTCGGCTTCGCGGCCGGCGCCCTGGTCAGCGGGCTGGTGGCGGATCTTGCCGGCTTCCACGCCGCCATCTGGACCGTTGCCGGCGTCACCGCCCTCTCTGGTGCTGCCGTCATAGTGAGGATGTATGAGACGCACCCGCGCGAGGATTGACCGATGGTCGCAGAATCGCGGGGTGGCACGTCGCACGATCAACGATCTCCTCGCTGAGGCCCGAGCCCGGATGCATCGCCTCGAGCCCGCGCACGCGCATGCCGCGCTGCAGAACGGCGCTGTGCTGATCGACACCCGATGCGCAGAGCTGCGGCGGCGAGATGGCTCGATCCCCGGCTCGATCCAGATTCCCTTGAGCGTCCTGTTCTGGCGTCTCGATTCGTCGTCCGGGCACGACAACCCGGAGCTGTCTCAGGCACGGGACCGTCAGTTGATCCTGATCTGCGATCACGGGTACTCGTCGAGCCTGGCTGCCGCAACGCTGCTTGATCTGGGCTTTGAACAGGCGACGGACGTCAATGGCGGGTTCCAGGCCTGGGTTGCCGCCGGCCTGCCGGTGGCACGCGCCCCCCACCGGCAGACTGCCGCACCACAGCCGGAGACGAACAGCTTGACCGACGGTATGGAGCCGTGGCCGACCCGAAGCTGACGAGCCTCCGCAGCCCGAAGTAGATCTTCCCCGATGGACAACATCGAAGAGCGGGAAGAGCGGTCTGTCCAGATGTGCGAGCAGACCATCGGCCGGGAGGTCGTGCAGCCCGGTTGGCGCTGGTCGGTCGATCTAAAGCCCACGGTCGGCACGCAGCCCAGGGCAAGGGCTTCTCGCTTCGTCCGGAGAGAGGCTTCGCCCCGCGTGGCTGGCCCGCTCGTGACAGGACTCGCCCAGTCGTTCAAGGGCTGAGCGCAGATGCCGGAAGAGCTGCCCGATGAAACCATCAGGGGTGTGGTTGGCCAGCCCGATCCTGCCGCCCGGCCGACATACACGCGCGAGCTCGGCGGCCGCCGTGCGCTGGTCGGGCGCGAACATCGCTCCGAACACGGAGGTGACGGGGACAAAGTCAAGGCCGACGGCCCGGCAGCCTCGGCGCGCCGCCGCCAGCGCGGCGTTGCCGCTCCCGGTGGCGACGTCCAGCACCCGCTGGCCGGCGCGCACGTCGACGGCTTCCAGCAGCTGCTCGGAGACGATCACGATCGACGTCCCGATCATGTGGTAGTCGCCGCTCGCCCAGGTCGCCTGCTGGCGGCGCTTGATCGCCGCCAGATCGATTGCCATGGTCGTTGCGGTCACGTCGTCGTTGCTTCCCTCGACATCGGTCTATGAGAGCACCTCCAGCGACGTGCTGACCGGGACGGGGTTGGCGAGACAGTCGCGCACCGGCGAGGTGTCCTGCACGTACTGGCACAGCTCCTCGAGCTGCTCCGGCGAGGCGTTCGGCGAGCGCACCCAGCTACGCGCGCGGATGGCGCTGAATCCCGGGCGCGTCTCCTTCGTCATCCCCAGGAAGTTCTGGACGTCGATGTCGCCCTCGACCTCGTAGCGCAGCTCGCTGATGTCGATGCCGCGGGCGGCGGCATTGGCGACGTAGCCGACGGCGTAGCAGAAGCCGAGCGCGGCGAGCAGCAGCTCGACGGCGTTCGGGCCGGCGTTGCTGCCGAGCAGCACCGCCGGCTCGTCGCCCACCAGGCGGAACGGCTGCGGCCGCGCGACGCGCTCGCCGTTGTGGACGAACTCGCCGATCTCGCCGTGGTTGAGCGTGCCTTTCTCCCAGCCGCTCGTCGCCTTGAAGGTGAAGGTCGAGATCGACGGCTGCTCCTTGATGGCACCGATGGTGGCGACCAGTTGGTCGACGTCGATCCCATTGCGAACGGTGACGGTGGCCATGTGATTCTCCTTCTGGCTAGATGGGTTCCTTCGATTGGCATGACGAGGCGCCCCCACCGGCTTATTCCCGACGCTGGACCGCCTCGAGCGTGGGGAATAACTTCGTCTGCGCCGGCGTCATACCCACGAGAGGATGTCGCGTCCGCGACAGCGAGTGAGTTGGTCAGACTGATGTTCACCGCGGCTATGATGCAGGGGGCGGCTGCGGCGCAGGGCCGTGGGCCAGACGCATTCGCCGACCTGGTGGCACCCCACCTCGACGGTCTGTATGGCTACTGCGTACGCCTCACCAACCGCGCTCCCGACGCCGAGGATCTACTCCAGGAGACCCTGCTGCATGCGCTGCGCTCGTACCGAGGACTCCATGATCCCGGCCGCGTGCGCCCGTGGCTGTTCACGATCGCCACAAATGCCTGGCGCGACCGCCAGCGCGCTCGCGGGCGAGAGGTCAGCACGGTGTCGCTGGACACGGCCGACGCGGACGACGAGTTCAGCCTGTTCGCGACGCTGGCGATCGAGGATCCCTTCCCGTACTCGGACGAATTACACCTCGACTTCCTGCGCCTCTTCCGCGACGAGGACATGCAGGCCGTGTTCGCGACGATCTCGCCGATGCATCGCCTGCCGCTGATCTTGACCACGATCCACGGCTTCAGCTGCAAGGAGGCGGCGGCCATCCTCGACGTGCCGCTCGGAACGATCCTTTCCCGCCTCCATCGCGGTCGCCGGCAGCTCGAGCAAGGACTCTGGCAATACGCCGTCAAACACGGACTGGTGAAGGTGAGTGATGAGCCTGATTGACTGCCGAGAGGCGGTAACCCGCATGTGGGCCTACCTGTCCCAAGGGCTGGCGAAGCAGGACGCGGAGGAGCTCGAGACGCACCTCGGGGTCTGCCAACGCTGCTGCGGCGAGCTCGAGTTCAGCCGCGAGCTCCGCGAGCGCGTCGCTGGCGTTGGACCCGAGCAGATCCCGCCATCCGTGCGGGACCGGATCAACGAGCTCCTGACGAAAAACGCCGGGCAGCCCGGAGAGCCGTCTTGAACGCCCTGCACGAGCAATCTCACGTGGGGCACATCGCCGGCGGCGATTACCTCCAGCAGGAGGCGATCCGTTCGGCGGTCCGCGACACGTATCGAGCGGTGCAGCCGACGGATGCGCGCGTGGCCGAGCGGTTCTACTCTCCCGACGAGCTTGCCGGCCTGCCCGAGGAGACCGTGCGCATCGCGCTCGGCGTCGGCAACCCCGTGCGGTGGGCGGGCCTGCGTGCCGGCGAGGACGTCGTTGACCTGGGCTCCGGTGGCGGCATCGACTGCCTCCTCGCCGCGCGCGCCGTCGGTCGCACCGGATCGGTGCTCGGCGTCGACTTCCTTTCCGAGATGGTGGCGCGGGGCACGTCAGCGGCAGAGGCCGCCGGGTTGAAGAACGTCCGGTTCGAGCAGGCCGAGATCGAGGCCCTTCCGCTGCCCGATTCGTCGGTTGACGTTGTGGTCAGCAACGGAGTCATCAATCTCTCGCCGCGCAAGGTGCGCGTGCTGGCCGAGGCCTACCGCGTGCTGCGCCCTGGCGGCCGCCTAGCCGTCGTCGACCTCGTGCTTGAGCACGACCTGCCACCCGAGATCCAGACCCATCCCGCCGCCTGGGCCGGATGCCTGTCCGGTGCGCTGTCCGAGATGGCACTCTACAAGGGGTTGCGGCGCGCGGGCTTCCGCGGAGTCGGGATCGAGCACCTGCACCCCTTTGGCATCGCCGAGTGCGCGCTCTATCCCCTCTTCAACGACGAGCTGCTGGGGCTGCTACGGACGCGGGTGCCGGCGGAGCGTCACGACCGGATCGCGCAGAGCGTGTTCGTCGCCGCCCGCAAGCCAGCCGTAGGCGAGAACCTGCCCGGGCGCGCCCGCACCTCGTAGAGCATCGCTGTGCTGAAGCTCGGGCCCGAGGATGTCGTGACGACCGCGCCGCACGAGTCGCACGCGTTTGCGGCCGGAGCGCGTGGCAGCTGCGCTTCGTCTGCCTGGACACTGCGGGGAATAAGAAGCGTTAGCGCCGTCGTCATCAGCGCCATCACCGTCAGCGAAGGTGGACCATGACCCAGGCACCTGTACAGCGCCCACTCGACACCGATGCGCTGCGAACCTCGATCCGCGACGAGTATGCCGTCGTCGCTCTGGAGCCGGAGCGTGGGTTCCACTTCCACACTGGGCGCAGACTGGCAAGCCTGCTCGGCTATCCGGAGGCCTGGATCGACGCGCTGCCATCGGAGATCGTTGCCTCGATGGCCGGCACCGGCAACCCGTTCGCGCTGGGCGAGCTCCAGCCCGGCGAGCACGTCGTCGATTGTGGCTCGGGGGCCGGTGCCGACAGCCTCATCGCCGCGCGGCTCGTCGGTGCCAGCGGAAGGGTGATCGGTGTCGACATGACGCCGGAGATGCTCCGCAAGGCGCGGGCCGCCGCAGCCGCCGCAGGGATCGGCAACGTCGAGTTCCGCGAGGGCTACCTCGAGGGGCTGCCCGTCGAGGACGAGTGGGCCGACGTAGTGATCAGCAACGGGGTCCTGAACCTCGTGCCCGACAAGGCGGCCGCGCTGCGCGAGATGTATCGCGTGCTTCACGCCGGCGGGCGCCTTCAGCTGGCCGACATCGTGCTTGCTCGCCCCGTCTCCGAGGACTCAAAGCAGGACGTTGCCCTCTGGACCGGATGCATCGCCGGCGGTCTGCTTCGCGAGCGGCTGGCGGAGGCCATCCGACAGGCCGGCTTCGCCGCCGTCGAGCTCATTCCCGGCGTCGACGTCTTCGCGGGCGCACCGCAACACTCGAATGCCGCTGCCTTCGGCACCATCGGCGCCGGAATCCGAGCTCTCAAGGCCCTGTGACCGATCAGATCGCGGCACGTCCAACAATAGCGGGTGCCGTCGTAAAGGTCTTCCGACCCTCGCACGAAGCTTGATGGCCTTCTGGGGCTGCTCAGCGCCTCAACCGTGTTCGGCGATGAGCACATAACTATGCCGATTACGCTCGGTCCCCGACGCTGGGCAACACAGCGTTCAACCTCGGGTATATGTCAAGCATGTGCTCTAACGTCCGCTCGGCACCTTGAGGCCCACACGACGGGAAGGGGACGTTGGTCAGGTGATCGCGAAGGTCGTGGCCCAGAGTTCAGCATGACGTGGCCTGTCGTAACGACGACCGGGAAAGGGTACGCATGAGGGTACGGCGTACATGGAAAAGCCCGATTCACGCTCGGAATCGGGCCTAGATGAGACTTGGTACCGCATACCGGAATCGCCGCATCGGTCCTGTGGAATCCGGCTGAGCACGAGAGTTCCGGTGAGATCCGGCCAGCTCCGGGGTGTTCCGACCGGCTACAGGGTACGGACAAGGGTACGGATGCGGCGCAGCGAGGTCATCAGGTGCGGGTGGAGCCTCAACGTGCCCATCCCCGTTCCGGTGGCCTACCACAGCTTTGGCGGGTGGAGGGCCTCGCTGTTCGGTGACCTGCACATGTATTGGCCGGACGGTATCCAGTTCTACAGGCGCGCCAAGGTCGTGACCGGCGGCTGGCCGGATCCCGGCACGATCTCCGTTGACCTCGGGTTCCCGCGAACGCGAAGAGCAACCCCTCGCGGCTCACGGGCAAGGCTGAACGGGCAGCCGTCGACCGAACGGGTCGGCGGCTGCCAGCATTTTTATGGAGGTTGATACCTATGGCGAGCCGATACCCTCAGCCGCGATGACGAATAACGCATCAGCTAGGAGGAGCCATGCCGGATGACGAAGTCGTGGCCGCGATCAGCACCGCCTTCCAGGCCTTCAACGAGCGGCGCTTCGCCGACTTCGCTAGATACGTGACCGACGACGTCGTGGAGGTCTATCCACAGTCCGGCGAACGCATCGAGGGGAGCGACCGCCAGCTGGCCTTCCACGAAGCATTCCCCCGACCCGCCGACGTTCACGGTTCGCAACGTCCTCCGGTCGGGCGACCTCGCTGTCGCCGAGGTTGACGAGCACTCCGCCGACGGCACAGTCTGGAGGGACGTCTGGATCTTCGAGCTGCGCCACGGCGCAGTCGCATCAATGACCGGCTATTTCGGCCAGCCCTTCGCGGCGCCGGAATGGCGACGCCCGTATCGCGTCCGCCCTTGATTGCGGGCTGAGGACGCCCGCCGCGGCGGGTTGCCTGCACGCTACCGATCGCCGCGACCGCTACAATTCAGTTCCTCGCGCCGCCGCCACCGCGGGGCCCGGCGCGTCTTGTAAGGTCAGGCAGTCTCTCCCTGCGCGAGTCTCCGGACTTCGATCGGCATCCGTACCGCGTCACTCGTCTTAGATGCCCAGTCCAGCGCAACGTCAAGATCCGCCGCCTCGATGATGTAGAAGCCGCCGATCTGCTCCTTAGCCTCAATGAACGGGCCATCAGTCACGCGGATCTTGCTATTTCGCGGCCGTACGACTTTCGCTGCGGTCGGTTCATCGAGCTTGCCTCCGTAGACCCATGCGCCAGATGACTTGAGAGCCTCATTCACGGAGTGGATGTCCGACCAGGATTGTTCCATCTCCTCAGGTGTCATCTGCGGGGCCTGCTCGAATGTCGAGCTATGGAGGGTCAATAGGTACTGCGGCATCGGATCTCCTTCGGATCATCGCGGCGAGCTTCTCTCGCCGTCATAAGTCGAACGATTCGCTCCTCCGCGAGATCGACATTTTCTGATTCTTTCAAGGAATGGCAGCTCATCGCGAACGCCCGTACCCGAGGGCGGATCCCGCAGTGGGTAAGAGTGCGATGGACACGCCCGAGTCAACCGGCGAGCGGTTCGGCATGTCAATAGTCCTCGCCTTTCCGAAAGGCGTCAGCTAGCCGCCTGAGCGCCTTCTCGGCCCATCGCCCTTCTCGGTCGCGATGTCTTACGCCCCATCCGTCCGCTCAGGTACAGCGCAGCAGCGGCATGCGCCCTCAACGGCGTCGAACACCGCGGCTGCCGACGAGCAGCATGGCGTCGTGGAGCCGATCAGGGCCAAGCCCCCATCGGCGCCTAAGTGTGCCTGCAGTTCGGCGAGGCGCGCATCAAGACGACGCAGGTCGTCCAATCGGCCCCGAATATCGGATCGCCGCCTCGCAATCAGGGCGGGCAGGCTTGAGGAGGTCGCCTCGCAATGCCCGGCATGGCACCACGACGCAAGTTGCGCAGCCTCCTCGAGCGGCAGGTCGATGCGTCGCAGGTTGAGCAGCAAGCGGAGATGCTCGACGTCCTCTGCGGCGTAACTGCGGTATCCATTCTCCGCACGCTCTGGCCGCGGAAGCCAACCCTCTCGCTCATAGAAACGCAGGGTGTCGGTGCTAACGCCTAGCTCGCCCGCGAGCTCACCGATCCGCATGATCCACCTCCAGCGCCTGCGGCAACCGATGGAGGCTCGCGCACTGAGTCGCTGCCAGACCAGCGGCGGCGCGAGGCCCGTGCCAGCTGACTTGGAGTCGCGTCACCTCATCTCCGCCCGTCAGCTCGTACCGTGCGGCGAGGCGCCCCATTCCCGGTACGCTAGCCCGACGGACAAACGTGGCAAATGGCCGCCATTCGAGGATTTCCTCGACCGAGGCGAGTCGATCGGCGACGCATGCATTCATCGTTCCGACCCCCCGCCGACCACCGACAGTCGCCTCCTCCACCCGCTCGATCCCCTCCCAGGTGGGGCGCAGCCGGGGCGAGGTGAGCTGTTCCCAGACGGCCATCGGTGGCGCCTGCAATCGCAGCTCGGCCTCCACCAGCGCTGCCCGTCGGGGCGGCGTCCAGGGGCGCCCCTCGGTCGCGGTGCGATGTTCGAGGTTGATGAGGTGAACGGCCACCTCCGCCAGGTGCTCGAACCGCTCCACGGCCGAGATCGCGCCAAGCGCGGCCGGATCGAGCTGAAGCGCGATCGCGCAGCCATCGGTAAGGAGCGCATATCGAGTCAGTCCGGCCGCGGACGGCGAATCGGCCTTCAGGAGGCGGTGGGCGATGATCGCATCTGTCCCCGCCACCTCTTCCCGCCCTGCGACGCGGTGCCGCACAACGCTCCCGACATGCACAACGAACTTGAGGTCGAGGCCAGGAACGCGGCTGCAGGATTCGCAGTCGCAGGTCGTCGCGCTTGTGACGCTCTGCATGCGCCGACGGAACGCGTCGTAGGTGGCGTCGATGGCATCGAGCAGCATCTGGCCATCCACATCATCAAGCGGAGCCACTAGGAAGGCGGCGTCTCCTTCCAGTTTCTCCAGCCGAAACGTCGGGCGCAGCTGGCGGACGACCGTTTCGACCAAGTCGCCGGCGAGCGCGGGGGCATGATCCGGCTCGGAGTTGGCGAGGTAGGCGGTGTAGCCGGACAGGTCCGCGAGCAGCAGGCAGACGCGCTCGAGGCCAGTGGCGGTGGTCACGCCGGCCCTTCGAGAAGGGCCTTGAGCTTCCCGAGCTCAGCGGCCTCGCCACGCTGGATCTCGCCCCCCATGAACGGCTCAAGGAGGCGCTGCCAGCCCTTGAGGCCCACGCTTCCCAGGCCGATGATCCGCGTCGCGCCGTCCCCGGTAGGTGCGATGGCATACGAGCCATCCCAGTTCATCGGGCCCTCGATCGAGTGGAACGCAAAGCTGGCTCCAGGGCTGTACTCGGTGACCTCCCAGCTGAAGGGTGCCATCTTCGAGCCGACCTTCATCATCTCGCGCACCGTGGTGCCGACCCGGATCTCGCCCGGCGGGGCGACCTGGACGTCGCTCACCGGAGACCACTTGGGGTGCAGCGTCGGGTCCGCCAGGTAGGGAAAGACCTCCTGGACCGGCCGATTGATCGTTTCCTCGATCCGATACTTGATCATGTTGCTCTCCCTTATGCCGCCTCGCCCTCGTCGAGGCACAACCCTAAGCCTTGAAGTGGCTCCAATGTCAAGAGGGACTTGCTCAAGCTCATCGACGCCATCCGGTCGGCGCTGTCCGTGAGGTCGCGGCAAGGTGCTTCGGCATACGATCTCGCGCTCCAGCTCGCGCATGTCGACCGCTCCGAAAGGGCCCCCCTCGCTTCCAGACTCACCGATGCGCCACGAATGCGTCGTGCACGATATCCTCTGCAAGATCTCGATCGGCGACGACACGGACGGCCGTAGCGAAGGCGGCCGACGCGTACCGGTCATAGAGCTCGCCCAGTGCCTCGCGCTCTCCACATCGGATGCATTCCGCGAGGGTTTCGTCGTCCCGCGCGGTGGGTGCGTGGCAGCCGAACGCAGCTCCCCAGGGGCGATCGTTCGGGACGGCCTTCACCTTCTGTCAATCCCAGGGTGGTTCTGGAGGACTCGTCGGCCGACGCTCAGGGATCGGTGCAGGCAAGGTCGCGTTTCGATGTCCGCCGCCGTCTTCATAGGAGCACTGGGATGCGCAATCTTTCTCGGGTTGGCGAGCTCCAACACGCAAACCGGCTGGCGCCGGTGTCGCAGCCAAGCGCGGTCCCGTCGGTCGTCGCCAGGTGA
>JALYTG010000214.1 GCA_030854405.1 Chloroflexota bacterium
GGGCCAGGCGCGTCTTGGCAGCCTCAAGGCCGCGATGCGGGATGATGAAGCGGGTCCTCACGAATTGAGAATAATCGCCTCGGCGAGCCGCGCTCGGTCGGCATCCGAGCGCATGACCGTGGGCAGGACGTCGGCGCTCATCCCGAGCGCCTCGACCGCTGGCGCAAGGTCGGCATCTGCCTGGTCGAGGATGAAACGCCGCACCAGCCCCGCGTACAGCCGGGCGACGCCGAGGGCCGAAACCTCATGGCCCAGGGAGCCGAGCATGCGGTCGGCGGGACCGCGCAGGGCACGCCCGGCGACAATCGGGCTGACCGCGGCGCTCGGCCTGGCAGCAACCGCCTCGCGCAACCCGGGCAGGGCGAGGATCGGACCGATGCTCACGATCGGATTCGAGGGCGCCAGCACCACGAGATCGGCATCCGCCAGCGCCTGGAGCGCCGCGCTGCTCGGCCGCGCATCGTCGATGCCCGCGAAGCGCACGGCGCGGACCTCGTCGCGCTGGCCGCGCTGCACAAAGTAGGTCTGGAAATCGAGCTCGCCGGCATCGGTCTGGACGAGGGTGCGCACCGGTTGCTCGGTCGCCGGCAGGATCCGGGAGGGGACACCGAGCGCGGTCGCCATCGCGCCGGTCGCGTCGGTCAGCGAGGCGCCGTCGCGCAGGAGGTGCGTGCGGCGAACGTGGGTTGCGAGGTCCGCGTCGCCGATCCGAAACCAGGCCGGCTCGCCATAGCGCTCCAGGAGCGGGAGGGCGTTGAACGTATCGCCGGCGATCCCCCAGCCGCTCTCCGGGTTGGCGAGGCCGGCGAGCGTGTAGAGGACCGTGTCGAGATCGGGGCCGACTTGGAGGCCAAAGAGCTCGAGGTCGTCCGCCACGTTGACGATGACCGACAGGCCGCCGGCCGGCAGGACCTGCTGAAAGCCGTGCGCCAGCTTCGCCCCACCGACTCCGCCGGCCAGCAGCGCGACCCGTTGAGCCTTCACGCGACTAGGCGGCCTCGACCAGCGGCTTCACGTCGGTAATCATCCGCTCCATCGTCTCGGCGTCGTACGGGTGCGGAAAGCCGATCGTCAGGTGTCGGTATCCGAGCTCCATGAAGGGACGCATCTTCTCGGCGACCTGCTCCGGCGCGCCCACCAGCTCGGACGACCAGGGACGCGCGTGGCCGTTATGCTCGAAGAGGGCGTCGAAGACGCGCCGCGCCTCGGCCGGGTCATCGCGGATGACCACCACGCCCATGCCCGAGGTGCGCTCGATCTCCGACGGGTCGCGGCCAACCTCGGCGCACCAGCGCTGAAGGACCCCCTCCTTGCGACGAACCGCGTCGATCCCACCGCCGACGTTGTTCGCGTCCGCATACTGCGCCACGATGCGGAGCGTTCGGCGCTCGCCGCCGCCCCCGACCAGGATCGGCAGGCGCTCCTGCACCGGCGGCGGGTCGTTGCGGACCTTGCGCGCCGCGTAGTAGCGCGAGCCGCTCGGCTCTTCGCCGTGCAGCATGCCACGCATGATCTGGACCGCCTCTTCCAGCCAGCGCAGCCGCTCGCCCGGCGAGCTGCCGAACTCGAGCCCGTAGGCGACGTGTTCGGTCTCGAACCACGCTCCCCCGATCCCAAGCGTGGCACGGCCGCGCGAGATGTGGTCCAGGGTGGTCGCCATCTTGGCGACCAGGGCCGGGTTGCGGAAGGTGTTGGCGCCCACCATCAGGCCCAGCCGAACACGCTCCGTCGCCCTGGCCCACGAGGCGAGCGTCATCCAGCCCTCGAAGATCGGGCCCTCGTGCGAGCCGACGATCGGGTAAAGGTGGTCCCAGGTCCAGAGTGACTCGTAGCCGAGCTGATCGGCTCGCACACCGGCGTGGTGCAGCGCGGGCCAATCCGCGTACTGGTTCCAGCAGAGCGCCCCGAGCTTCAGCTGAGCGCTCATCTGGCACCTACCCCTGCCGACACGCGGTCGAGGATCATCGGCTTGACTTCGCCGATGAGCCGCTCGAGCGTCTCGGCGTCCCACGGCGCCGCGTAGTCGAAGTAGATGTGGCGGAAGCCCAGGGTCACGTACGGGGCCAGCTTCTCGGCCAGCTCCTCAGGGGTGCCGACGAACTCGGGTCCCGTCTTCCAGCCGCCCTGCTGACGGGAGATCTCATCGGCAACGCGTCGACCTTCAGCCGGGTCGTCGCGCAGGACGACCATGTCGGAGCCGAGCGTGCGCTCGATCTCAGACTCGTCGCGCCCCACCTCGGTGCACCAGCGGCGCAGCACCTCGTCCTTGTGGCGCACCTCGTAGAGCGTCTCGCCGATATTCCACGCGTCGGCATAGCGCGCCACCGTCTGCAGCGTCTTGCGCTCGCCTCCGCCGCCGATCAGGATCGGAAGCGTGCGCTGCAGAGGGGGCGGATCGTTGCGCACCTTCCGGGCCGCGTAGATCTTGCGTCCCGATGGCTCCTCGCCGTGGAGCATGCCGCGCATGATCGTCACCGCCTCATCAAGGCGGTCGAGCCGCTCGCCGACGGTGGAACCGAAGTCGATCCCGTAGGCAATGTGCTCCGTCTCGAACCAGGCCGCGCCGATCCCCAGGTAGGCACGTCCACCCGAGATATGGTCGAGCGTGGTCGCCATCTTGGCGACCAGCGCCGGGTTGCGGAACGTATTCGCCCCGACCATCAGCCCCAGGGTGACCCTCTCGGTGATCTCGGCCCACGCCCCCAGCGTGAGCCAGCCCTCGAAGATCGGCCCCTTCGCTGAGCCAACGATCGGGTAGAGGTGGTCCCAGGTCCAGAGTGAGTCGTAGCCGAGCTCCTCGACGCGCCGACCGATCCGCTCGAGCGACGCCCAGTCGGTGTACTGCGGCCACGCCAGAATGCCTAGCTTCAGGTCGCCGCTGCCGGCGCCATCGATCGTCATTGGTCAGCCTCCTCAGCTGTAGCGAATCACCTTCTCGACGTGCATGACCACGGTGACACGCGATTGGCCGACATATCGGCCCGGGTCTTTCCCATACCGGACCGCGAGTTGCTTGATCGTTCGGCTGCCGCGCTCGAGGTCGTCATCGATCTCCGCGCGGCCGCGCAGCGCGACCCACGCGTAGCCATCCACGAAGCAGAGGCTGACGCGCGGATCGGCGCGAATGAGCCTGGCCTTCAGCCGCTCCGGCCGGGTGTTCATGATGATCGTGTCGGGCTGATCGGGGTCGAGGTCGAACCACATCGCCGACTGGCTTGGAGCCCCGTCCCTGCCGACCACCGCCAGCACGGGGAACCGCAGCTCGGCGGTCAGCCATGACCGAATCTCGGGGCTGAGGACAGTGCCGAGCACCTGGATCTGGGGCATGAGGGCCTTCGGCTCCTTTTGCGGGTGGACGCCCGGGCTGGCGCAGGACCGATGCCAACCGGTGCGCCACGCTTCATTTTTCATACTAACCGATGCCGCCGAACGCCTACACTCGTGGCGATGGACCCGGTCTCGTGCGAGCTGCTGAGCATCGGTTCGGAGCTCCTGGTCGGGGAGACGGTCGACACCAACGCCGCCTACCTCGGCGCTGAGCTGGCGCTGCTGGGCCTGCTGGCGCGCGGCGTCCGGCAGCTGCCGGATGACCGATCGGTGATCGCTGAGGCGGTCCGCGATGCTCGATCGCGCTCCGCGCTGGTGATCACCTCCGGTGGGCTGGGGCCGACGCACGATGACCTCACCCGTGGGGCCACAGCCGATGCGCTCAGCGAGGAGCCGGCCGAGGACCCGGCCCTGATTGCCGCCTTGGAGCGCCGCTTCCGATCCTACGGACCGATGCCATCCGCCAACCGCAAGCAGGCGACGCTGATCCCGTCCGCCGTGCCGCTCGAGAATCCAATCGGGTCTGCGCCGGGCTGGTGGGTCGACCGCGACGATCGTGTGGTGGTGCTGCTGCCGGGGGTGCCGGCCGAGATGCGGAGGATGTGGCGCGAGCAGGTGGTCTCAAGGATTCGGAACCGATTCTCGCTGCCGAGTCTGCACGTTCGGGTGGTGAAGACCTTTGGGATCGGCGAGTCGGCGCTCGCCGAGCGGCTGGCCGAGCTACTGGACATGGACGATCCGCGGTCGGGCATCTACGCGCGAGACGACGGGGTCCACGTCCGCTTCACCACGCGCGGCGATCCCGCTCGACTCGAGGACGCCATCTCCCGCACTCTGGCTCTGACCGGCGGCGATGCCTTCGGCACGGATCACGAGGAGCTGCCCGCGGTCGCGCTCGCCGCCCTGGCGCGGAGAGGTGTGGGAACCGTGGCAACGTGGGAGGCTGACACCGCCGGCGCGTTGCTGGCGATCCTCGCCGGAGTCACTCCGGCCGACGGGTTGGCGCGCTTCGTGGGTGGCCTTCTCGACGCCGGGGGAATCGCCGCGGTGCCGCACGCCGACGCGGTCCTGCAGGTCGCGCTCTCACC
>JALYTG010000053.1:0-2531 GCA_030854405.1 Chloroflexota bacterium
CCCGTTCCCTATGTTCCCGCTCTAGGAGAGCCAAGAACCGCCGCCGGGCGGCTGTCAGCCACCGAACAGCGACGGAAGCGATGTGATCAGCTTCGACCGCGCCAGCATGGGTCCCAGCCGGTGGTGTTTCGCGTCCGCGTGGGCGGCGAGGTCAGTATGCGGGCCGAACAGTACGATGCGCGGCGGCCGCGAGGTGGCCGCGGCCCAGACGACAAGCTGCTCGCCCCAATCGTGGTATCGGCCGCCCCAGTCGACCAGCAGGAGGTCGAGATCGTCGGCGGGCGGCAGGTCGGCCGGCGAGTCGACCCGCACCAGGTCGGCGCCCGCGCGCGTCGCCGCATCAAGGATCCTGCTGCCCATCAAGAGGTCGCGAACGACGACGGCGACCCTCACTCCGGGGCTAAGGGCTCCGGGTCGAGGTCCGCGGTCGGTTCCGGAGCAGCCACCTGGCCGATCGGCGGGGCGGCGTGACCGTTCCCGTTGAAGGGGTGGCCGCCGTGGTCCATCACGAAGCGGGCGAT
This sequence comes from Chloroflexota bacterium, assembly GCA_030854405.1. The sequence goes on from JALYTG010000053.1 coordinate 522, forward strand.
GCGCATCGGATAGACCCCCACCACGACCGGTGCATGCACCTCGACCGAGAGCTCGAAGCCGATCTCGTCGCGTTGCCAGAGATCTTCGAGCTTCAGCGCCTCGCGCTCGGGAAGGCCGACATAGGCGCGCGTCCCGTTGTGCGCGACATGCGTGATCGCGTCAGGGTCGTCGAGCGCGAAGCGACGCCGCAGCTCGGCGATCGTCACGTATGGGCGGGATGTGATGAACCGGCGGAGACTCGAGGTGCTCGGCCGTTTGCTTGCACTCATGGACGGTCGCGCCAGTCTACTGCGGATCGTCGATCACCGCCGGAGGCGGCTCAGCCACGCTCCCCGAAGACGCTGTGGACGAGGAAGAGCACATTGGCCGGGCGCTCCGCCAACCGCCGCATGAAGTACGGATACCACTCCGTGCCGTACGGCACGTAGACCCGCACGCGGTAGCCGCGCTCCAGTAGCTGGCGCTGCAGGTCGCGCCGGATCCCATACAGCATCTGGAACTCGAATCGATCCAGGCCGATCCCCCGCTCGCGCACGTGTCGCTCGACCGCGTCGATCATGCTCGGGTCGTGCGTGGCGATTCCCGGGTAGGCATCGGCATCGAGCAGGAGCTTGGCAAGCTTCACGAAGGACCGACCCACCACGTCGCGCGCCTGCCACGCGATCTCCTCGCTCTCCGCGTAGGCTCCCTTGCAGACGCGCACCCGAACCCGCTCGGCCGCCAGCGCCAGGACATCGGCCCTCGAGCGATGCATGTAGGACTGGATCACAGGCCCGACATCGAACCCATCGGCCCGCAGGCGGTTGACGACCTCGAGCGTTCGGTCGGTGTAGTCCGATGACTCCATATCGATCCGCACAAAGATGCCGTGCCGCTTTCCCGCCTCGACGACCGGTCGCATCACGCTCAGGCACTCCTCGACCCCGAGGTCGAGGCCCATCTGGGTCAGCTTGATGCTGACGTTGGCGTCCAGCTGGTCCGCGGCGATGCGCTCGATGGCGGCCACATATTCGGCCGCTGCTCGGTCCGCCGTGACTCGGTCGGTGACGCTCTCGCCAAGGGCATCGAGCGTCGCCGAAGCTCCGGTCGCGTTCAGGGCGCTGACCGCGGCGGCCGCCTGATCGAGCGTCGTGCCGGCCACGAACCGCAACGCCAATCGGCGCAGCAGAGGCGTGCGCAGTGCGACCCGCGCGATCCAGCGACGGTTCGAAAGCCACAGGAAGAAGGCACGCAGCGGGGCATCGAGCATCCGCGGCCGAGTCTAGCGGCGGCGCCCGGCCGGACGAGCCTCAGCGCCGCCCATGACTCCAGCCGCGCGCCCGCTCGACGGCGCGCCGGATCAGATCCTTGCCCGGCACCCGGGTCCCGCCGTAATCCCGCCGGTGGAGGCCCACCTCGCCCGCTCCGGGTGGATCGATGTCGACCCCATCGATGCGGATGGTCGGGGAGCCGGGGAAGGCGAGAAACGTGGCGTCCTCATCCGAGGAGACCGCGATCATCTGGATGGTCGTCTCGAATGCGTCCTCGGTGAGCACCTCGACGAGGTTCTGGCGCGCCGACATGTAGTCGCTGTCGCCGTCCCAATAGAGGAGCTCGACCCGCATCGGTCAGGTGGTCGCGAAGAAGCCGAGGAGGCAGATCACAGCCACGAGGCCCAGGGCCGCGCCGGCCCAGATACGAAGGCGCTCCTGGCCGGTCATCCCCTCTCGAATTGAGCGGGTCGCGGGACGCTGCGCGCGTCCCCTCCAGGCCAGGTAGCGCTCCGCGTTCAGGTCGCGCGCTTCACGACCCCGGTAGCTGCGCCAAGCCGGCCAACCCACCAGGTAAGCGGCCGTCCCGGCCATGATGGCGCCGAGCAACCAGAGGAACGGGCTCACGCCGCGAGCCTAACGGGACCCGCCATTCGCGGCCGCATCGATCAGCCACTCGATGTTCGGTGCGCGAACCCGGGCGGCGGGGAGCGCCTCGTCTCCGGCCTTGACGCGCTCGAGCGCAGGCGCTTTGTCGGG
>JALYTG010000053.1:2541-11887 GCA_030854405.1 Chloroflexota bacterium
GGGGCCGGTCACCACGAAGAGCACGTCGCGGGCGGCGTCGAGGACCGGAAAGGTGAGCGTCATGCGCCAGGCCTGCGGGCCGGGGGCCCAGTTGGCGACCACCCAGCGGTTGGTCACGTCGAGCGCCGCGCTCCCCGGGAAGAGCGACGCGGTGTGACCGTCCGGGCCCATCCCCAGCCAGATCAGGTCGAAGGCCGGGGGGTCGCCGCCTCGCGCCCCGAAGGCGAGCCGCAGCTCCGCCTCGTACGCGAGCGCGGCCGCATCCAGGTCCGGGCCTTGCGCGGGCATGCGATGAATCGCCTCCGGTCGCACGTTGGGCAGCGCCGCGATCAGCATCTGGTACGCAACCCCGAAGTTCGACTCGGGATGGTCGGGCGGCACGGTGCGCTCGTCGCCCCAGAAGAACTCGACCCGGCTCCAGTCCACCGCGCCGACCCGGGGCTCGGCGACGAGCATGGGGTAGACCCGCTTCGGCGTCGAGCCACCGGAGAGCGCGACGCGAAAACGGCCCCGCTGCACGATCGATCGCTGCGCGATGGCGATGAAACGGTCCGCGGTCGCGACTGCCACCGCGGACGCGTCAGGAAGGACGTCGAAGCGCGGCCGCGAGCCCGCCCTCATGCCGCCGCCTCTCGAGCAGAGGCGAGGAGGATCGCTGCTGCGCGGAGCGCATCCTGGTAGACGGGGTCGACCAGATCCATGGTGAGCTGCGTCGCGATCAGCTCGGGCTCGTGTGGCACGTCCATCGTGACGCGGCGCAGCATGGCGGTCATCCCATCGGCATTGGTGGCGACGGTGGCCTCGTCGGCGGAGCGGTCGATGATGAACTCGGCCGCCCCCGCCTCGCCGAACGCGCGCAGGCGCACGCTGGTCAGCTCGCCCGGCCGCACGGTGTCAGTCTCGACCGGCTCGATCAGCAGGTCGATCATCTCGTAGCGACCCTCGAGCTGCAGGCGCAGGCGCCCGCCAGCCAGCGGCTCGACGCTGCGGGCGCGCCTCCAGCCCAGCCGCGTCGCAATCCAGCCGGCATAGAGGAGGGCCTGGGCCAGCGGCGACGCACAGCCGGGGGCGACATCGTCGTCGGCAGGCGGTTCCCCGGCGGGCGATGCCACCGCGTAGCGCACGTGCAGGCGGCTCAGGTTCGGCAGGTAGCGTCGAAACCGCGGGGCGTCGAAGAACTGGGCGCTCAGCTCCTGCCACCACGCCTGGCGGCCCCATGTCAGGTCACCGACGCCGCTGCGGCGGCGGAGGTTCGAGAGCCGACGCAGGCCCGTCAGGAGGTCGCTGAAATCGGACGAGTCGACGATCAGGCGATCCCCCATCTCGACCAGCTGATCGAAGATGGGGTTCCTCAGGGGCGGGTCCCCGGGCCACCAGACGAAGGTCGGCAGGTCGTGGATGAGCAGCGGCGCGACGACGCCGGCGAGATGGCTTGCCGCCTCGCCGCGGACGGTGAGCACGACCTGCTCGTAGCAGATCCGCTCGCGCTCGTCGCCCGGCGTCTCGTGGCAATGAGCGCTGATGCTCGCGTCGAGGAGATCGCCCTTCGTCGTCTGCTCCGGCACAAGCACGATGGCGCGGGAAGGATGGCGCACGCCGAGGCCCATCATGGTGCGGACGACGCGGTCGGCCGCCTCGCCATCCTCGACCGTGACGATCAGGTTCAGGACCGATGTGCGGGCGTGGGGCAGCCCCTTCTGGGTGACCTTCGCCTCATCGTCGTCGGTCCGGGTCATCGGGTCCCAGAGGCTCGACAGCTGCGTTGCGATTGCGCCCAACGTCGTGCCTCGCTGCTCCCAGATGGGGGTGGCCAGCGATTCGGCCTCCCCGAAGCGCATCAGGTGCCTGTGGACCGCCTGCTCCTCGATCGCGTCGCGCTGTGGAGCGGTCATGGGCGACGCCATGCCCGCCCGTCGCGCTCGAGCAGCTCGTCGGCGGCCGGCGGCCCCCAGCTCCCGGCTCCATAGAAGTGGAGGGCGCCGCCCTCGCCCGATTCCCAGGCATCCAGGATCGGCTGCAGGATCTCCCAGGCGCGCTCCACCTCGTCGTTGCGCGTAAAGAGGCTGGGATCTCCCAACATCGCGTCGCAGAGAAGCGTCTCGTAGGCCTCGGGGACATCGACCGCAAAGCTCGAGCCGTAGCGGAAGTCCATGTTGACGGTCCGGATCTGCAATCCCTGGCCCGGCACCTTGGCCCCGAACCGGAGCAGGATCCCCTCGTCGGGCTGAACGCGGATGGCAAGCACATTGGGGTCGACCTGCGGCACCCCCGCTCGCGCGAAGAGCGCCAGCGGAGCGCGCTTGAACTGGACCGCGATCTCGGTGACCCGGCTCGCGAGCGCCTTCCCGGCGCGCAGGTAGAAGGGCACCCCGGCCCAGCGCCACGAATCGATGCTGAGCTTGAGCGCGACATACGTCTCCGTCTCCGAGTTGGGCGCCACGTCCGGCTCGTCCCGGTAGGAGTGGACCTTCTCGCCCTCAACCCAGCCGGCCACGAACTGGCCGCGAATGATCTGCTGCGCGACCTCCGCGGCGGACGGTGGACGGACCGCGCGGAGCACCTTCAGCTTCTCGTCGCGCAGGTCCTGGGCTTTGACCTCGACCGGCGGCTCCATGCCGAAGATCGCGAGCAGCTGAAGGCAATGGTTCTGCACGATGTCGCGCAGCGCGCCGGTCGCGTCGTAGAACGCGCCGCGGCCCTCGACCCCGACCGTTTCGGCCACCGTGATCTGGACGCTGTCGATGTAGCGCCGATTCCAGATCGGCTCGAAGAGGCCGTTTCCAAAGCGGAAGACGGCAAGATTCTGGACCGTCTCCTTGCCCAGGTAATGGTCGATGCGGTAGACCTGCTCCTCGGCGAAGACTCGGGCGATCTCCTGGTTCAAGGTGCGGGCAGAGGCAAGGTCGTAGCCGAACGGCTTCTCCACGATCACGCGCGTCCAGCCCCGCTTGGCGCTGGTCGACCGCCCGGCGCCGCTCGCCGCCAGGCCGGAGGCGTCGAGCTGCCGCACGATATCGGGGTAGAGACTCGGCGGCACCGCCAGGTAGAAGAGCCGGTTGCCCGACGTACCACGGTCGCGGTCGATCCGGTCGAGACGCTTGGCAAGCTCCGAGTAGGCGGTCGGATCGTCGAGGTCGCCGCAGTGGTATTCGATGCCGCGCGCGAACGACTCCCAGATCGACTCCTTGGCCGGCTTGTTGCGGCTGAACTTATTCACCCCAGCCAGCAGGTGTGCGGAGAATTCCTCGTTCGTCCAATCGCGGCGAGCGAAGCCGACGACGGTGAACTCGGGCGGCAGGAAACCTCCCAACATCAGGTTATAGAGGGCCGGACCCAGCTTCCGCTCGGTGAGGTCGCCCGTGGCGCCGCAGATGACCATCGTGCATGGCTCGGGGATCCGCTCGTGACGCAGACCCTCGCGCAGGGGGTTGGGACTGGGTTCCAGCGGCTCGCGTCCCCGTCCCGTGCGGAGGTCAGGCTCCGTGGCGCTGCGGTTCGGCGATGTGGTCGTCGCCACGCGCTCAGGAACCCTTTGCCCCGGCCTCGGCCGGGCGGCGCTCGCCTGTGGTCTCGGTCGCCTTCGCCGGCGTGATGGCGTGCCCGCCGAACTGGTTGCGAAGGGCGGAGATCACCTTGTCGGCATAGCTGTCCGGCTCGCGGCGGCTCCGGAAGCGTTGCAACAGGCTGAGCGTGATCACCGGAGTCGGCACGTCGTGGTCGATCGCCTCCTGGACCGTCCAGCGCCCTTCACCCGAGTCGTTGACCCAGCCGCGGATCGGCTGCAGGTCGCTGCCATCCTGCTCGAAGGCGGCGGCGGCCAGCTCCAGCAGCCAGGAGCGGATGACGCTGCCGTGGTTCCACATCTTCGCCACGGCCGCGAGGTCGAGGTCGTAGTCCGAGGCGTGGAGGATATCGAAGCCCTCGCCATAAGCCTGCATGATCCCGTACTCGATGCCGTTGTGGACCATCTTCACGTAGTGCCCCGCACCGGCCGGGCCGCAGTACAGGTAGCCGTCGGTTGGAGCAAGGGTGCGAACCGCCGGCTCGAAGCGCTCGAAGATCTCGCGCTTGCCGCCGAGCATGGCGCAGAAGCCAACCTCCAGGCCCCAGATGCCGCCACTCACACCCATGTCCAGGAACTCGAGGCCGCGCGCCTCGAGCTCACCGGCGTGGCGCACTGAATCGTGGAAGTTCGAGTTGCCGGCGTCGACCACCACGTCGCCGTGCTCGAGGACGCCGGCCAGCTGCTCGATCATCGCGTCGGTCGCCGCACCCGAGGGCACGCTGATCACGACGTAGCGTGGCCCCTCCATCATCTCGGCCAGGCGTGCCAGGGGCTCGGCCACCTCGACTCTGCCCTCGTTCTCGCGCTCGGCGGCAAGATCGATGGCGGCCTGCTCGGTTCGGTTCCAGACCACCACGCCGTGGCCCCCTCGAGCCAACCGGCGGGCCATTCCGGCTCCCATGCGCCCCAGTCCGCAGATCGCCACGTCCATCCTCAGGCCCATCCTTCCCGTTCGGAGACCGATGCGATCTTAGCCGCGCACCAGCGCGGGCAGGGCGTCGCCCACCATCGTCTCGAGCCGCTCCAGCCCCGACTCCAGCTCGAAGAGGTGCAGGCGCACCACGCGCCGGCCGCGACGTTGAAGCGACTCGAGATCGCCCAGCGCCTGGGCGGCGATCAGCGTCCCGAAGGTCTCGTCCCAGCCGGGGATTGGAAGGTCGCGAGACGGCTCGGCGGTGACCTGCAGGAACAGCCCGCTCGGTGGCCCACCCTTGTGCAGCTGCCCGGTCGAGTGCAGGAAGCGGGGCCCGAAGCCGAGGGTGGTCGCCAGGCCGAGCGCGTTGCGCACCCCGGCGCGGATGCGGTGCAGCCGCGCCTCGACCTCCCGATCCGGCGGCAGGTAGGCAAGGATCGCGAAGTAGTCGCCCGGCTGCGCGATATCGAGGAGCTGCCCCAGGACGCCATCGACGCTCACCGGCGCGTCGCCGATGGCTCGTGGATCGGCGTAGGCGGCGATGCCGGTGTCGGACACGATCGGCATCGGAGCGGGGAGGGTCCCCCTGGTGCGGAAGGTCTCGAGCAACGCCCGGGTGGCGTCCTTGCTCTCCTGCACGTTGGGCTGGTCGAAGGGATCGATCCCGAGCACGATGCCGGCGGCCGCGACAGCCACCTCCCAGCGCATGAACTCGCCGCCCACATCCAGCGCCCCTGCCAGCTCGATGCCGATCACCGGATGCCCGAGCCGTTCGAGCGCCGCGCCCAGATGCCGCCAACCGGAGTCGGGATCGCCCGCCAGCGTCAGGACCACGAAGCATCGGTCGTCGCCGTACGCGTTTGGATTCCCGACCGGCTCGCCGACCACCGGCACGATCCCGGTCCCTTGCTTGCCAGTGCTCTCGGCGATCAGCTGCTCCGCCCAGTCCCCGAACGCGGCAAGGCGCGGCGAGGTGAGGATGGTGAGCTTGTCGCGCCCGGCGCGGGCGGCCTCGCCGATGGCCGCCCCGAGGGCGAGGCCCGGGTTGTCTGCATCCGGTCGCCGGCAGGCATCGGCCATCGCCTGCGCGCGCTGGAGCACGCCGTCGAGATCGACGCCGTGCAGGGCGGCGGGAACCAGGCCGAAGACGGTGAGCGCAGAATAACGGCCGCCTACGTCGGGTGGGCCTTCGAAGATCGACCGGAACTCCTGGGCGCGCGCGAGCTCGGCGAGGGAGCTGCCGGGATCGGTGATGGCGACGAAGTCGAGCGCGGGTGCCTGGGCTGCCATCAAGGCGTGGAACGCATTCGGCTCGGTCGTCCCACCAGATTTTGAGCTGACGCAGAAGATCGTGCGCGCTCCGCTCGCCCATTCCCGGAAGCCGCGCACAACGTCCGGGTGCGTGGAGTCGAGGATGCGGAGCTCGAGCCCCTCGGCGCTCGCCGCACCGGCCGCCCCCTCGCCACCGGCCCAGCCGAAGACGCGGCTGAAGAGCTCAGGGGCGAGGCTCGAGCCGCCCATGCCGAGGACTGCCGCGCGCCGGTAGCCATCCTCCCGGATGCCGCGCGCGAAATGTCGCAGCTCGTCGACGCGGCCGGCCATCTGCGACGGCGCGTCGAGCCAACCGAGCCAAGCCGCCAGCTCTTCGGGCGCCTTCCCCGAGGCGGCCCACAGGGAGCCGTCCTTCGCCCACAGCCGCTCGGCAACCCGCTCGCGAACCCACTCCTGAAGGCGGGCCGCCACGGCGGCGTCGATCTCCGCAGCCGTGCGGGCCGCGCTCATGCCGGGGCCAGTGCCTTGCGTTGGCTCTCGATCGTCGCGATCAGCTCATCGAACGATTTGCCGAACGATGCCACGCCCTCAACGATCAGCTCGCGGGTGACCGTCTCCATGCTGATCCCTTCCGCCTCGACGGCTCGCAGCTGCTCGCGCGCCTCATCGAGGTCGCGATCCAGCCGTCGCTCGACACGGCCGTGGTCGAGGAAGGCCTCGATCGTTTCCATCGGCATCGTGTTCACCGTCTGCGGCCCGATCAGCTCCTCCACGTACAGGACGTCGCGGTAGTCAGGGTTCTTGGTCGAGGTCGAAGCCCACAGGCAGCGTTGGACCCGGGCCCCTGCGGCGCGCAGATCCGCGAACTCGTCGCCGCCAAAGATCTCCTGGTACGCCGCATAGGCCATCTTGGCGTTCGCAATCGCCGCCTTGCCGCGCGCCTTCAGCGCGCTCGGTGTGCCGATCTCTTCGAGGCGCTTGTCGACCTTGGTGTCGACGCGGCTCACGAAGAAGCTGGCGACCGAAGCGATCTGCGACACGTCCTCGCCGCGCTCGAGGCGACGGCGCAGCCCGGCGATATAGGCGCGCGCCACCGACCGATAGACCTCGACGCTGAACATGAGCGTGACATTGACGTTGATGCCGTCCGCGGTCGCCTGCTCGATCGCCGGCAGGCCAGCGTCGGTGGCAGGGATCTTTACGAAGACGTTGGGCCTCCGCATCCGTCCCCAGAGCTCGCGGGCTCGCTCGAGCGTCCCATCGCCGTCGTTGGCGAGACCCGGCTCCACCTCGATCGAGATATGGCCGTCTCCGGCTCCGGGCGCCTCCTCGTAGACGGGACGGAGCACGTCGGCCGCGTCACCGCAGGTGGTGACGGCGATCTCCTCGTAGATATCCTGGTTGCTTGCCCCTTTGTCGAGCATCCGCCGTACCAGCTCGTCGTACTGCCCGGTCGCGACGGCCTTGGAGAAGATGGTCGGGTTGCTGGTGAGCCCACGGATCCCCTTGGCGATAAGCTGGGCCAGGGTCCCCTCATCGATCAGCTTGCGATCGATGAAATCGATCCACGGACTCTGATCGTGCTCGGTGTGCAGCTGCTGCAGCGTGTTCATTCCCTGCCTTCCTGTCGGCCGCCGACGCCGATCAGCTCGCCGGCCACGAGCCGGCGTGCCGCCTCGACAATGTGCTTCGCGTCGATTCCTGCGGCCGTCAGCTGCTGCTCCGGGGTGGCCGATCCGGGCAGGTCCCGAACCGCCAGCTTGGCAATGCGCGGTCGCTCGTCAGAGTCGCCGAAGACGCTGAGAACAGCCTCGCCGATGCCGCCCTCCGGCCAGTGATCCTCGACCGTGAGGATGTGCCCCGTCGCCCGCGCCGCATCGCGCAGCGTCTGCTCGTCGATCGGCTTCACGCTGTAGAGGTCGATCACCCGCGCGCGGATCCCTTCGGTGGCGAGCGCATCCGCCGCCTTCATCGCCTCATGCAGGGTGATCCCCGCTCCAACCAGGGTCACCTGGTCGGAATCGGTCTGGCGCACGACCCGGCTCCCGCCGATCGGGAACTCCTCGCCGGGCGGATAGATGACCGGCGTCTTCTCGCGGGTCGTCCGCACGAAGACGATCCCCTTGCGATCCGGCAGCTGAGCGATGAGCTGGGCGGTCTGGTTCGGGTCCGACGGATAGAGCACGGTGCTGCCGTGCACGGCACGCAGGCTGGCAATATCCTCGAGCGCCATCTGCGAGGGGCCGTCCTCGCCGATGCTGACGCCGGCGTGTGAGCCGACCAGGGTCATGTTGGCCTGGCTGATCGCGGCCATGCGCACGAAGTCGTACGCGCGCGACCAGAAGGCGGCGAAGGTGCTGGCGAACGGGTACCAGTCGCGCACCTGGAGGCCGACCGCCGCAGCGGCCAGCTGCTGCTCGGCGATGTACATCTCGAAGTAACGGTCCGGGTGGGCCTTGGCGAAGGTCTCGGCGTAGGTCGAGTTGCTGACCTCGCCGTCGAGCGCGACCACCTCGCCCCGCGAGCTGCCCACGGCCGCCAGGGCGTCGCCGTACGCCTTGCGCGTGGCTTCCAGGCTCCCGAGCTCGTAGGCCGGCAGCCGCAGCTCGCCGCCCGCGAAGCGGTGCGGCTCCCCGTTCCCGTCGGGCTTCGGCACCTCGACGTGGATGTTGCGGATCCCGCCCAGCTCTGCGATGGCCTCATCGGGATGCGGCAGCGGCTTTCCATGCATCCCGTTCGTGTCGGCGACCTCCTCGACCCCCTTGCCCTTCACGGTCCTGGCGACGACGGCGGTCGGCCTTCCAGGGTGAGCGACCGCCTCGGAGAAGGCCCGGTCGATCTGCTCCACATCGTGGCCGTCCACCTCGATGGCGTTCCAGCCGCACGACCGCAGCCGTCCCGCGTAGTAGTCGAGATCCCAGCCGTGCATCGTCTCGCCGGTCTGGCCAAGGCGGTTAACGTCGATGATGGCAGTCAGGTTGTCGAGCTCGCCCTTTGCAGCATGCTCGAAGGCTTCCCACATGGAGCCCTCGGCCATCTCGCTGTCGCCTGTCAGGACCCAGACGCGATACGGCAGGCGATCCAGCCGTTTGCCGGCGAGCGCCACGCCCACGCCAATCGGCAGTCCCTGGCCCAGGCTCCCCGTCGCCACGTCGACCCACGGCAGGAGCGGCGTCGGATGGCCCTGCAGCCGGCTCCCCTCGCGCCGGAAGGTGAGGAGCTCGTCATCGGAGACGGCCCCGGCCGCCTTGTAGATCGAGTAGAGGAGCGGCGACGCGTGTCCCTTGCTGAAGATGAGGTGGTCGTTGTTCGGGTTCTCGGGCCGGTCGAAGTCGTAGTGAAGGAACTTCGTGATCAGGACCGCCATCAGGTCGGCGGCTGACATCGATGACGTTGGATGCCCGGACCCGGCGGCCGTGCTGCAGCGGATCGAATCGACGCGCAGCTGCTGGCCGAGCTCACGCCACAGATGGGGGTCGTTCATGCCGTATGGCTCCGCAAGATGGCTGCCGATTCTCGTCAGACCCCGACCATGATACGGCCGATTCGCGCGCATAGAGAAAGGGCCGCTTCGCTGCGAAGCCGCCCTTTCTGCG